>JAISUM010000028.1 GCA_031272095.1 Candidatus Symbiothrix sp.
GTTACCGTAACTTTCGGCACAGTGGCTTCGCCGTAAGCGTAAAGCAATTTTGCTCCGTGAGTGATAACTCCGCCGTATTCCTGACCTGTTCCCGGAAGGAAACCCGGAACATCGACCAAAGTAACGAGAGGAATATTGAAAGCGTCGCAGAAACGTACAAACCGTGCGGCTTTGCGTGATGCGTTGATGTCGAGAACTCCCGCCAAAGCCTTCGGTTGATTGGCTACGATACCAACGGAACGTCCGTTGAATCGGGCAAATCCGACAATGATATTTTTTGCAAAATCGGCGTGAACTTCCAAAAATTCACCTTTGTCGATGATGGCGCCAATGACTTCGTACATATCGTAAGGCTTATTGGGGCTGTCGGGTATGATTTCATTGAGCGAATCTTCCAGACGGTCGATCGGATCGTCATTGTCTTTGAGCGGCGCTTCTTCGAGGTTGTTTTGCGGCAGGAACCCGAGTAATTTTCGAATCAGTTCGATACCGGATTTATCGTCTTCTACCACAAATTGCGTAACGCCGGAACGTGTGGCATGCACTTCTGCGCCACCGAGCTGTTCTTGCGTAACGTCTTCTCCCGTAACGGTTTTTACGACTTTCGGACCGGTAAGGAACATATAACTCATTCCTTTTGCCATAATAATAAAGTCGGTCAGCGCAGGCGAATAGACGGCGCCGCCGGCGCAAGGACCGAAAATCCCTGAGATCTGCGGCACAACGCCCGATGCGAGGATGTTGCGCTGGAAAATTTCGGAATAGCCCGCCAAAGCATTGACGCCTTCCTGAATACGCGCACCGCCCGAGTCGTTTAATCCGATGATCGGGGCGCCCATCTGCATCGCCAAATCCATTACTTTGCAGATTTTTTTCGCCATCGTTTCTGACAGCGAGCCGCCGATAACGGTAAAATCTTGTGCAAACAAATATACCAGACGACCGTCTATCGTACCATAACCGGTAACGACGCCGTCGCCCAAAAACTGTTTTTTCTCCATGCCGAAATTGGTGCAACGATGCTGGACAAACATATCCAATTCTTCAAAACTGCCTTCATCGACCAACATAGCAATTCTTTCGCGGGCAGTATATTTACCTTGTACGTGCTGTTTTTCGATGGCTTTTTCGCCACCGCCCAAACGCGCCGTTTCCCGCAGTTGTATCAGTTCACTGACTTTTTCTAATTGACTGCTCATGTATCTTTATTTTATTGACATAATTCGGTTAATACGCTGCAAGTAGATTTCGGATGCAGGAAGGCGATGTTGAGACCTTCGGCGCCGCCACGGGGAGCTTTGTCGATCAGTTGAACACCTTTTGCATCGGCTTCCTCCAGCGCTGCGGCGACGTCGGGAACGGCAAATGCAATGTGATGCACGCCTTCGCCTTTCTTTTCAATAAACTTGGCAACTGTCGAGTCTTCGGAAGTCGGCTCCAAGAGTTCGATTTTCGTTTGTCCGACTTTGAAAAATGCCGTTTTTACTTTCTGGTCGGCTACTTCTTCGATGTTGTAGCATTTCAGACCAAGTACATTTTCATAATAGGGAAGACTGTTTTCTATGCTTTTCACAGCAATCCCAATGTGTTCGATGTGGGTAATATCCATCTTTTTAAATTTATTAATTTGAGTGTGCAAAGGTAGTGTTTTCTTTGGAATTTCAAAAACTTATTCCGTTTTTTTTGCTATATCAGCCAAAAGATAGTACTTTTGCAGCTCAAATAAACCCTTATATATGTACAGTGTTGAAAATCTGACGGTCGCTTTCGGCGGCTTTACTTTATTGGATAACATTGGTTTTGTAGCGGATAAAAAAGACCGAATTGCTTTGGTTGGGAAAAACGGTGCAGGAAAAAGTACGCTCCTGAAAATTTTTGCCGGATTGCAAGTTCCGACACAAGGGCGAATTGCGATGCCCCAAGATACCACGATCGGTTATCTGCCGCAACAAATGAATTTACTCGACCAACGCAGCGTCAAAGAAGAAACGGCATTGGCTTTCGAGTCGATGCTTCGTATGGAATCGGAATTGGAACAGCTCAATCAGGAATTGTCGGAACGCAACGATTATGAATCCGAATCCTATCATCTTATTATAGAACGTATTACACAACTCAGCGAACAGCTTGCCATGCTCGGAGCCGCCAATATTGACGCCGAAATCGAAAAAACACTGACCGGTCTGGGCTTTGTCGGCAGCGACTTTGACCGTCCGACAAGCGAATTTAGCGGCGGTTGGCGGATGCGTATCGAATTGGCGAAAATCCTGCTGCAAAAACCGGATATTCTGCTGCTCGACGAGCCGACCAATCACCTTGACATCGAATCTATCCAGTGGCTCGAATCGTTTTTGGCATCGCAAGCCAAAGCCGTCATCCTCGTATCGCACGACCGCGCTTTTATTGACAATGTAACGCAACGCACTATCGAAATTTCGCTGGGCAAAATTTACGACTACCGTGTCAATTATTCCAAATATTTAGTCTTGCGCCAAGAACGTCGCGAACAGCAACTCCGCGCTTATGAAAACCAACGCAAACAAATCGAAGATACGGAAGCTTTTATCGAGCGCTTTCGTTACAAAGCGACCAAAGCCGTACAGGTGCAGAGCCGCATCAAACAGTTGAAAAAATTAGAACGTTTGGAAGTCGATGAGGAAGATACCGCTACCCTGCGCCTGAAATTTCCTCCGGCGCCGCGATCCGGCTCCTATCCGGTCATCACCGAAAATCTGTCGAAAAGTTATGGGCAGCATGTCGTTTTTCGCAATGCAAATTTCACCATCCATCGGGGCGAAAAGGTAGCTTTTGTCGGAAAAAACGGCGAAGGCAAATCTACAATGGTCAAGTGTATTCTGGGTGAAATACCGTTTGAAGGGCTTTTGAAAATCGGACACAACGTGAAAATCGGCTATTTTGCGCAAAACCAAGCCGATTTGATGGATGAGCGACTGACTGTTTTTCAGACCATTGACGAGGTGGCAACCGGCGATATACGCACCAAAATTCGTGATATTCTCGGCGCATTCATGTTTGGCGGCGAAGCGTCGGACAAGAAAGTGGCTGTCCTGTCGGGCGGCGAGCGCACCCGTTTGGCGATGATTCGGCTGCTGCTCGAACCGGTCAATCTGCTGATTCTCGACGAACCGACCAACCATTTGGATATGCGTTCAAAAGACGTTCTGAAAGAGGCTTTGAAAGACTTCGACGGCACCGTGATTGTCGTTTCGCACGACCGCGAATTTTTAGACGGATTGGTCGACAAAGTGTATGAATTTGGCAAGCAACAAATTCGCGAATACTTGGGCGGCATCTACGACTATTTAAAGATGCAGGCTGCACGCTTAAACGCCAAAAACGAAACGCCCAAGAATCAAATTAGACCGCAAACGAACTCTCCGCAATCTGCGCCAAAGAGCTATGAAAATCGAAAAGAGCATCAAAAGCAGTTGCGTAAATTAGAAAAAAACGTCGCCGACTGCGAAAAGAAAATTGAAGATTTGGAAAACAAAATCCGAGAAACAGAAACCCTGCTGAATACTCCCGAAGGAGCTTTCAACAGGGATATGCTTTGGCAACATGCCGACTATCAACAACAGCTCGACGCTGCCATGAACAAATGGACGGAAGCGCTGAGCGACTTGGAAAGCCTGACTAATTCATCCGAATAGCGCGAACCATTCTTCCGCCGGATTCATTTTCACCGGTTTTGGAATATTTTTCTTCTTCCATTTTGGCTTTATCTGCGCCCAACGTATCGCCGATCGCCGTCAAAATTCGATATTTGGAATTGGCAAGATTGGCTTTCGTGAAATAGTTGCTTGTTTGTGCAATGCGTTCGTCTATCCGTTTGACGCCTTCGGCAACCAATGCTTTGTCGGAACTGTTGGCTAATTTCTCAATATTGTTTTGAAAAAACAAGTTTCCGGCGGCGCTGTTGTTGAATATACCATATTTAAAAGCATTGTCCACATTGGCAAGCAATGCCTGATAATCGCCTTTGTACAATGCCTCTGCGCTGTAGAGATAGGATAAAGCGATCGGAACGGCTTCAAAATCAACGCTTAACAGGTAGCTTTTCAATTCGGAAGCGCGTTTGGCGTCATATTTGTCTTCGACCATCAAAATGGTTGTAGCGCCGACCAAGTTCTTTTCCAAAACATAATCGACCACTTCGCGACCGGCAAGTTCATAAAATTTCCGACGGTTCGCCATCACGGTTTTCAAAGGATTCGACAGCGGATCGGTGATGTTGGCACTGATCAAATCCCAATTGTCTTTGCTGATCAACTCTTCCGACGGCAAGGAATCCAAATAATTGACAGCCACTTTCGAGCGTTTTTCTGTTTGATAAGAACTTCCTAACGCTCTCAAATAGAGATGGATAAACTCTGCGTCGCGTTCGCCGTTGGCATAGCGCTTTTCCAAAGCTGCTAAATTGTTGAGAGGATCAATCGCTTTTTCGCCTTCGGCAATCAACCATTGAGGCGTCCCCGATCCGACAATTTTATGCACCGCCTCTCCCGTATTCGGATCAATAAAAAGCATCGTCGGATAGGCATGCACTTCGTGTTGTTTGGCAAGTTTCACACCATCGACGTCTTTTTCCATATCCAGCTTGGCATTGACAAAATTCGCGTTGAAAAAATCAGCCACCGAATCTTGCGTAAATACCTTTGCTGCCAGTACCTTACAAGGACCGCACCAAGACGTATAACAATCGACAAAAATAAGTTTCTTTTCCTTTTTTGCCGTCTTTACGATCTTGTTCCACACAGTAGTGTTTTCAAAAACAATACTCCTGTTTTGGGCATTTGCGCCCAACGAAATTCCTGCCGTAAGCAGAAAAACCAAAATCAATTGTTTCATTGTTGTAATTTATTTATAGTGTTAATTGTTTGACTCTCGGCACAAAAGTACAGCTTTATTCTCTAATCAACAAACAAAAAAACAATTTTTCATATTAAAATACCATATTTAGGGTATGTCGAGCCGCGTTTTTTCGCCTACCTTTGCCGTGCAAAAACATAATTATAATATTTAATTATTTGTTATACAGACACTTACATAATTGAGACAAAAAAAAGTCAAAAAAAAATTTGCATGTTCAAGCAAAATGTTCTAACTTTGCCACGAATTTATGTAAGTATGAATTAAAATAAAATGTTTTGGATTTTCTAAATCACTATAATTATTAATTTTATTACAAAAAAAAATGAAACGATTGAGTAATTTTTTTGTAGCATTGGCACTGATTTCATTGCCAATTGCAATCTTCTCTTGTAAAGATGAGAAAGATGATGAAACCATAGGTTTGACTTCGTTAAAACTTGTGCTTTCAGGTGGAAAGTCTTATGACTTTGTGTTAAATCAAACAGCCAATACGGCTGTTAATTCTCAGGACAGTTTGCCGTCCAACACCCCGGACGCTTTGTTGCAGACTGCTACGGTTCAGTACACTACAACTTTGGGCGCAGAGCTGTATTATTCAGGCGCAAAAGTAGAAACGACGACCGAAATTGATTTCACCGGCGCGGTTACGTTAGAAGTGAAAAAAGGATCGGTAAATCGTACCTACACCGTTTCGGTGGTGAAAGCGACGCAGGACAAAAGCGCAACGGAAGGCGAAAAACTCACCTCCGACGTCCGTCTGTCAGGTTTCCCGCAAAAAGCCATCCGTTATGAAGTGGTGTACTTCAACGACAAGTTTTATGCGGCGGTGGTCAGTTATGATGCGACCGACGACAAGAGTTTTTATGAAATCTACTCTTCTGTCGATGGCACACAATGGACGAAAGTCAATACGACGCCTAATTCGATAGGTGGCGTAGAATCGCGCTTGGTTGTCTTCAAAGATCGTTTGCACCTTTTGAGCGGCGGACGTTTCTGGGGTACCGACGAAAACGGTGTTCCTGCCGAAGCTGTCGCAGATTGGTCGGGCGCAATCGTGCCTCGTATCGCAGCCTACCGCGCTTGGTCGTCGGCTGACGGTGTCAGTTGGGAATCGGATACGACCGGCGTCGATCCTGCAAAATTTCCCCGTCTGACGACAACGATGAATGGCTTTGCGTATAATACGGTTGTCTTCAAAGACCAATTATGGATTTATGCAGGACAGGCAATTTCTTATGGTCAAAGTCAGACTACAACTCATCTCTTTTCAAGCACTGATGGAAAAGAATGGACAAACATTATTACACAATTATCTATCGAAGGGCTAACCATTCCTACGCTATTCCCATCCAGCAAAGCAGCATTCTTTGTGTTCAAAGACAAATTGTATATGCTTGGAGGTCATAGCAACTTTATCGGCTACGACAATGTCAGCAGTAAAGTTTATTCTTCGGAAGACGGATTGGTTTGGACAGTGGAAAGCGTAGAAACTGCCATTGGCAAAATCTACGGCGCCAGCGTTGTTACCGACGGCGATGTTCTCTATTTGTTTGGCGGTGAAACTATTGACTCGGAAGGAACAAAAACCCTTTCCAACAAAGTTTATCGTTCTACCAATGCTATCGATTGGGAAGAAGTAAGCATTGCATCGGCTTACGAAGCAAGACGTAATCCATCCGTAGCAGTGGTCAACAATACGGCTTGGGTATTCGGCGGCATTAAATCCATAACCAGCGGTAATTATGGAGCGCCTGAAAAAAACGATGAATTATTGTTTGACGTTTGGACGAAAAAAATTCAGTAAGTATTAAGGACTAAATAAAATGCAGAGAGGAATCTTCGTTCTTATAAGTTTGTTCGCGTGCTCTCAATTCGGCTTTGCGCAGGAATTGATTACGGGGCGCGTAGTGGATGAAACCAATAATGAACCTTTGGAATATGTAGCCGTTACCGTCGGCAAACAAAACAAACGAGGTGTTTTTACCGATGCCAACGGCTATTTTTCCATCGAAAAGGGGAACGAAGACCTCATCTCATTTTATTTATTTGGTTACGAAAAAAAGATTTTGCCGATTGGCAATCTCAAACAGTTCAATGTATCGCTGAAAGCCGTGCATACGCAACTTTCCGAAGCTGTCGTTATCGGATACAGCACCGTTGAACGCCGCGATCTGACAGGCTCCGTTGCCTCCATTAAGTTACGGGAGCAAAATTCGCTGACCTCGTTAGACCAAAGTCTTTTGGGACAGGCGCCGGGCGTGTATGTATCCAACTCGTCCGGTGCATTGGGAGGCGCCAACCTGCTGTCGATTCGCGGAATCAGTTCGATCATTGGCGACAACAACCCGCTGTATGTGATTGACGGCGTGCCGATTTACAGTACCGACAGAAGTTCCAATTCTGTCGGTACAACGGGCGGCAGCATCGCAGCCATCAGTATGGGCGGAACGCACATCGGTGGCGGCTCGTTGAAACACAACACGGAACTCAATTACAGTTTTGAAAAAAATCCGCTTTTATCGTTGAATGTCAATGATATAGAATCTATTGAAATTTTGAAAGATGCCTATGCAACCGCCATTTACGGTTCGCGAGGCTCTGCCGGCGTAGTGCTGATAACGACTAAAAAAGGGAAACGCGACAATGCGCAAGTCAGCCTTTCCTACGCTGCCTCGTTTGAAAGACCTCTCGGAAAACTCGATTTGCTGAACGGCGACGAATATTCCGCTATCTATTCGCAATACTACCCGAATGATCGATACAATGCAGGATTCAATACCGACTGGTTAGACGAAATCACACGGACGGCATTCAGTCATCGCGTATCGGCGTCCATCTCCGGCGGGACAGACAAATCCAATTATTTTGTCAGCCTTTCGGGAGCCGACAACGAATCTTACATCATCAACAATAGCCTGTCGCAATATTCGGCACGCGCCAATTTAAGCACTTCTTTCTCGGAAAAATGGATGATGGGCGTCAATATGACTTTGTCCAACGTCAAAAATAATGCTTTGTCGGCGCCGGATATCTACGATGCGGCAATCAAAAAAGCGCCTAACTTGCCGGTGTACGACGGTGCAGACTATTATTACGGCTATGCGCCTAACTCGAAAGGCAATCCCAACAGTTACAATCCGGTGGCAATGGCTTACATCAACGACGAGTTCAGCGAAGATTTCAGAACCATCGGCAATATGTATCTCGAATACAAACCCTACACTTGGCTGACGCTGAAATCGGAAATTGGGATGGACATCAGCAACTCACGATCATACGTCAAAAAGGGCAAACTGCCTGCCACTGTTACCGGCGTTCCAAACAATCAAGCGCAGGAAAACTCGAAATTCAATTACAGAACGGTCGTCAATAACACGATCAATGTGGCGAAAGTCGTGCGCGAACATTTCATACAGGGCGTATTGGGACAAAGCTATGAAAACGCAAAAGAATACGGCAACACCATTTCCGGATCCGACTTTTTCAGCCCCTATTTAGTCGGTATCGGATCGGCGCAAACCACGCGAGTAGGCTCTACCGGCTCGCAACAATGGGCGCTGTTTTCTGCTTTCGCACGCCTGAATTATCAATACAAAATGCGTTATATGGCGGGCGTTACCTATCGTTTAGACGGCTCGTCGCGTTTCAATAAAGACAACCGCTTCCTGCATATCCCATCCACCTCTATCGGATGGCGCCTTTCGGAAGAAGATTTCATCAAAAACAAAGCAACATGGATTGACGATCTGAAAATCAGAAGTTCCGTAGGCTGGTCAAGCAAAGACGGCAACAGCGGTTACTACGGAGCGCAAGCCGTTTATACCCTCAATTCGGTCAAATACGGCGGCAACACCTATCTGAAAATGTCGCAACCCGGTAACGACGGGCTGAAATGGGAAAAAACCATCACCTACGATATAGGCTTGGACGCTATCCTGCTCAACAATCGGATCGACATTACCTTTGATTATTATTACAAAAAAACGGTAGATATGCTTTTTTCATCCGATCTGCCGATATATACAGGCTATGTGTCTCAAATACAGAACATTGCAGACATGCAAAACACAGGTCTGGAACTGCGCCTCGTTACCTACAACATCATGACGCCTACAATTTCGTGGCAAACGGTACTCAATCTGTCGCGCAGTACAAATAAAATTCTCAAACTGAATTTCACAGGAACACAATTAGAACAGGCAAACAGTTCCTATAAATATTATGCGGTTGGTTATCCTTTGGCGCAATGGTATCTCCACGAGTGGGCAGGCGTTGACCCCGCTACCGGCAATCCGCTCTGGAAATATGCCGACGGCAGCATCAGAGACGTGCCTCCCGCCGCAGACTTCAACAATACCAATAGCAATAAATTTCTCTATGGCACGGCTGTTCCCGATGTTTATGGCGGGCTGACCAATGTCGTAACTTACAAAAATTGGGAATTAAGCGCAATGTTTTCTTTCGCGCTCGGCGGCAGAATGATCAACAGCACCAAAGCATTTTTGATGACCTACTCGACCAGCGAAGCCTATAACCTGTCGAAAGACATTTTGAATTTCTGGCAAATCGACGGACAAAAGACTGACGTTCCCAAACTCAACAACAAGTCCATTATGAGCGGCTACGATTATACCGCAGCCATCACTACCACCCGCTTTATGGAAGACAATTCTTACTTGCGTTTGAAAAATATTGAATTGGTCTATACCTGTCCGCAATCGTGGTTGAAAGTCTTACGTATCGGCAAAGATTTGAAATTTTCTATTTCGGCAACGAACCTGCTGACTTTCACCAAGTATTCGGGCATCGATCCGGAAGTCAGCGCTTATGGCTCGTCCTACGTCAATGCCGGCTACGACAATATGACGATGCCGCAAAGTCGCGGTTTTCAGTTTGGAATCCGATTTATGTTATAAATTTAGAACAGCTGCAAAATGAAAAAAATCCTGTCTATATCGTTCCTGTTGATGATTTTCACATCTTGTAATCTTGATTATGCACCGGAAAATACGCTGGTCGGCGAAATTATTTATATCGACGGTGGCACCTCCGAAGCTGCCTTGTTGGGCGCATACGTTCGTCTGAATGTGTTTGTTGCAGGCGCTCCAAATGACCAGAACAATTATCTTACCCCCCCCTACGGTTATGTTTATCTCTTGGGCGACATCGGCACCAATCATCTGACGGTTCGCAGCGGTGCGACCAACTATCTCTCGATGGAGAGTAGCGAGTATACGGAAGCTGACCACGAAGGTTTCATCTCTGCCATCTGGCAAACCGGCTACAATGCAATCGACTTTGCCAACAACATCATCGACGGCGTCCAAAAATACGGCAAATATTCGCCCTCATTGATGAAACAACATATCGCCGAAGCAAAATTTATCCGTGCTTATGCCTATCTTACTTTGTTACAGATGTTTGGCGATGGCGCATTGATCGGCGAATCCGACGGATTGGGCTTGATTGTCAGACTGCAACCTTATACGGGCTACAATCCCGAACAGATACAGAGCCGAGTCAGCAACGCCGAAATTTATGCGCAAATCATTAAAGATTTGACGGAAGCACTACCCGATTTGCAACAAACGCCATTTGCACCGAATCAGCGCTATCGGGCGTGCCTCTCGGCGGCGCAAGCCCTGTTGTCGCGGGTGTATTTATATCAGGGAAGTTACAAAAATGATGTCGCATTGCTGGCACAGTCGGCTGCTTATGCCCGTTTAGTACTGGATTCCGAAGGCATTAGTTTTTCATCGGATTACAACGAATATGCCAATAATCTGTTTCCGAGCAACGAATACACCACGAGTAGCCCAACTGCCCGTCCCGATCCGGTCAATTACAGCAACGAAGTCATCTTTTTTCAGCCCAGCCGTTTCTATGCACAAAAATATAGCAACGGATTGGATGACTATTACCGGAAAACCCAGTTTTTTGTAATTCCGGAATTTATAACCGCTTATGCCGATGGCGATCGGCGCGGCTATGTCGAAAATGCCGATTTTTCACTGATTGCACATGGCGATACGACCAGTAATCCAGCGGATTTCACCAGTATGAAGTATGCGGGTGGTGGTTACGACGATGTCATTTATATCCGCTTGTCGGAAGTCAAACTCACCTACGCCGAAGCGAGCGCGTTGAGCCAAAATACGATTGACAGTGAGGCATTGAAGCAACTGAATGACATTCGTCGGCGACCTTTTCCCGATGATCAAAAACCACCCTTGCTGACGGTCGGCGATTTCGTTTCAACTGCCGCTTTTGTGGATTCCGTCCGTACAGAGCGCGACAAAGAGCTTGCGTTTGAGGGACATACCCGCTGGGATTTGATCCGTACCGGTCAAGCGCTGAAAGACGCTACCATCCCCGACAACCGAAAAATCCTGCCTATCCCCAACTACGAAGTTCGCATCTCCGAAGGAAAAATACAGCAAAACACAGGATACAGATAAATCATTGTATCATTGCTTTTATATCCGGGCAGCAATTTTTCGCGTTCAATCTGTTTTTAAGTGCTTTATTTTTCAGATATGGAAGAAAGAAATCAGATGACAGATTATAAAAACTATCGACATAAAAATTGCAAAGTCGATAGCGTTGAAAAGCACTTATTGTCTGAACTTTGATTTAGAATGCCCCTATTGATTTATATGATTTTTCACTTTTCACTAACCACTATTTCGCTTTCCGTAATTTCCCGTTTCGTATCGTCAATTACCATTGCGATTGCGGTGGCATTGGGGTAAGGGGCTGTGTAATTTCCGTCAATGATTTGCGTTTTTGCTTCGTCAAGTTTTGCTGGCACATCTTCCGGTTTGTACGCCACTTTAATTTCTATCACCCAAACATTTCCGAGATAGTCAAGCACAAGGTCGGCTCGCCCCAGATTGGTATGCATTTCGGCGACAGCAGCCACTCCGCAACCGCGCACAAATGCTAAAATCATCGAACGATAGTGCCATTCGTTCAGCGGAAAGCGATAGAGATTATCTTTCAGGTTTCGTTCTGCCGCCCTTTTGTAATCATCATACGGGATGCTTGCCAAAAGGCGGTTAAACACCTCTTGCAGTTGCTCTTTATCTTTCATATCCAAAGCATAAAACAAACCGCTGCGATAATTCGCAAAATCATCGTCATTTCGTTTGCAAACAATTTCTGATACTAAACGCGACATCGAGTTAAGCACTTCCGTATTAGGGTAATCGAGCGCAAAAAACTCACCTTCGGCGCGGCTGACGGTCAAATAACCGCCCTGATAGAGAAAACCTTCCGGCGGCGTAGAATCCATATCGCCCGGACTTCGTGCAAAATCGCGCGAAACTCGAATATTATGGAACTGCTCAACGCTTAATTTATGATTTTTCAAGTAGTCGTAAATCAGTTTGGTAGTGCCGGATTCCATCCAAAAATTGTCAAATGCTTTTATCTCCAAGAAATTAATTGTCGAAAACGGATTATACAGACGGTGAATGCCATCGAAACAGAAACCATCATAATAATAGCGCATACGGTCAAGCAATTTGTCAACGGAAATCCCAAATTTGTCTGCCGTCTCTTTTAATTCTTCCGGAAAATATTTAACGATTTCTTCTTCGGAATACCCAAGCATTTCGCCATATTTGTCCCACAGCGAAATATCTTTAGGTGAATTTAAGCCGGAAAACACGCC
>JAISUM010000087.1 GCA_031272095.1 Candidatus Symbiothrix sp.
GCGGCGGTTTGCGTTGCGCCTGCGAAAGTCAGCATCGAGAACGCCACGACGCCGATGTTTACTTCTCTGTGAATACTGTTGAAAACAGCAAACGTGCGGCGGGCAAAACGTCGGAAACGAAATGCCCTGTTTTGTGTAAGAAATTTGTTTTGTTGCATAAAATGTAAGTTTTAAAATGAATAATTATTTACTTAAAAAGCGGCGCAAAGGTACAAATAAAATTCATATAAATCATATTAAAATCACTGTTCGGACAAAAAAAATGATTACCTTTGCCAATTCATTGTAAAAAATATTTCAAATGATTAAGAAATTCAACATTATTGGCAACATGAGACACCGATCGTTTCTCCTGCTTTTGTTATTTGCGGCTTTTGCAGCGTCCTGCAAAGATGAGTACGACACCGACCAGTTTACGGGAAAATATTACTATGAGGAGACCGGCAGTATTCGCCAGATACAACAGGGGGCAGTGTTGCAGGAATACACCCAGCATCGGTATGGCGACTTGCGTGTAAGCGGTTACAACGGCAAAATGACCGCCATATTCACCTCGTCAACAGACAGAGAGGAAAAGCATGAGTACATTACTTCGGGCAGCGAATTTCGGGCAAACTACACCACCGATGTTCAGTTGGACGATATGATTTTCACCGACATAAGCGTCAGAGAAATCGGCTATAAAGACGTCGATACGCTTTTCATCAGGGTATATCTTGATGGGGTGTATGAAAGCGGACTGAACAGAGGCTTTATTGAAGGAGAAAGAACTATTAGAGCAGTGAAAAAGTAATTTTTTATCATAACATGAATATTTCGTATAATTGGCTGAAAGATTATATCAGCTTGGATTTATCGCCGGAACAAACGGCGGCTGCGTTGACGGCTATCGGATTGGAAACCGGCAGCATCAGCGAAGTGGAATCCGTTAAAGGCGGATTGAAAGGCGTGGTTGTCGGAAAAGTTTTGACCTGCATCGACCACCCCAATTCCGACCATCTGCATATCACTACCGTCGATTTGGGCGATGGCATACCTCAACAAATTGTCTGTGGCGCACCCAACGTTGCCGCCGGACAAACCGTAGTCGTAGCAACCGTCGGCACAACGCTTTACAGCGGAGACGAAAGTTTCGTGATTAAAAAATCTAAAATTCGCGGCGAAGAATCCAACGGTATGATCTGCGCTGAAGATGAACTCGGCATCGGAAACAGCCACGATGGCATCATTGTCTTGCCCGACGAGGTTAAAGTCGGTACGCCTGCCGCTGAATACTACCGTTTGGAAAGCGATTTTGTGCTGGAAGTCGATATCACGCCCAATCGTATCGACGCTGCCTCGCATTACGGCGTTGCCCGCGACTTGGCGGCATATTTGGCGGTCAATCAAACAGATCCGTCCTTGCACCGACCGAGCGTAGAAACGTTTCGGATAGAAGATCCCTCGCCTGCGGTTACGGTCAGCGTCGAAAACACCGAAGCCTGCCCGCGTTATTCGGGCGTAACCATTCGCAATATCACTGTTAAAGAAAGTCCCGATTGGCTGAAAAAACGTTTGGAAGCTATCGGATTACGTGCTATTAACAATGTGGTGGACGTTACCAACTATGTCCTGCACGAAACCGGACAACCGCTGCATGCTTTCGACTTGCGACAGATCAAAGGCGGAAAAATCATTGTAAAAACCTTGCCTGCCGACACACCGTTTGTTACGTTAGACGGTATAGAACGCCGTTTGTCGGACAAAGATTTGATGATCTGCAACGAGGAAGGAGGCATGTGTATCGGCGGCGTCTTCGGCGGATTGGATTCGGGCGTAACCGAAACAACAACCGATGTTTTTCTCGAATCGGCTTGTTTTCATCCGACATGGATCAGAAAAACAGCCCGCTATCACGGCTTGAATACCGACGCCTCTTTCCGCTTTGAACGCGGCGCCGATCCCAATAATACACTTTATGTGCTGAAACGCGCCGCCCTGTTAGTACAAGAAGTTGCCGGAGGTGTGATCACCGGCAACATTCAGGACGTCTATCCGCAGCCCGTCAGCTGTCCAATCGTCGAACTCAAACTGCAAAAAGTTACGGATCTGATCGGCAAAGACATCCCCACCGACACGATCGAACATATCCTCGACCGATTAGAAATCCGAATCGTCAAAAAACACGCGGACGGCTGGACGCTCGAAATCCCCACCTACCGCGTCGATGTAACCCGCGATGTCGATGTGATTGAAGATATTTTGCGCATTTACGGCTACAATCAAGTGGAAATCGACACAACCTTACAATCGACCCTCTCCTATCAGACGGCGGTCGATAAGAGTTATGCGCTGCAAAATTTAATTTCGGAACAGCTCACCGGCGCCGGATTCAACGAAATATTGAATAATTCGCTCACGTCAGCCACTTTCTATAATGACCTGACAACTTTTCCGGCAACTCAATGCGTGAAACTGCGCAATCCGTTGAGCGCCGATCTGGATGTGATGCGACAAACACTGCTCTTCGGTGGCTTGCAGTCTATCGCTTACAACCGCAACCGGAAAAATACCGACTTGAAATTCTATGAGTTCGGCAACACCTACACATTGACCGAGCCCGCAGGCAACAGTCTCGACAGCATCCGCGAACAGTTTGCGCTCGGCTTATGGCTGACCGGTAACACGGTGGACGACAGCTGGATACGCCCCACAGAAAAAACTTCGATCTATGAATTGAAAGCATATATTGAAAATATTATGGCGCGACTCGGCGTGAAATATAAATATAAAATCCCGACTGCCACTGATAGTATCACTTTAAGTGATGCTATCAGTAAAAGCGGAGGTGATGCTATCAGTAAAAACGGAAATGATGCTCTCAGTAATGCTTTAACGATAGAAAGCATGTCCGGCAAAAAATTAGGCGTCTTCGGCGTCGTGTCGAAACAAATTTTGAAGCAGTTCGACATTGCCGCCGATGTGTTTTTCGCCGAATTGTCGTGGGACGCCCTGCTGAAAGAGCACCGGCAAACCAAAGTGCGGCAAACCGCCATCTCCAAATTTCCGGCGGTGCGGCGCGATTTGGCATTGCTGTTAGACAAGCATATTCCTTTTGCCGACGTCGAAAAAATAGCTTTCCAAACCGACCGAAAAGTGCTGAAAGAAGTCTTTCTGTTCGATGTTTATGAAGGTAAAAATCTGCCCGAAGGCAAAAAATCTTACGCAGTCGGATTCATTTTGCAGGACGAAGAACAGACGCTCAACGACCGGCAAATAGAAAATCTGATGACTCGCATACAAAAAACTATAGAAGACAAACTCGGCGCAATATTACGATAAAAAAGGCGATAAAAGTATGGATGACATGGAAAACATACTGCTGCAAAACCTTCGCGAAGGCTCTGTAACGGCTTTTGACAGTCTGTATCAAACATACAGCGGAAAACTGTACGGTTTTGTAATGTCGATTGCCAAAAACGACGCCTATATTGCGGAAGAAATCGTTCAGCAAACTTTTATCAAAGTCTGGGAAAATCGGGAGACAATCCTGCCCGAAAAATCGTTTGTGTCGTTCCTTTATACGATTGCCCACCATTTGTTGATCAATCTCTATCGGCGACAAACAATCGAATATATTTATCAGGAATACTGCCAACAACAGGAGCCTGAAACAACGCACTCGGAGACAGAAACTCAAATCGAACTCAATTCTCTGAAAGAATATTTCAACCGGATTGCAGATCAACTGCCCGACGGCAGAAAAACGGTCTTCCGTATGAGCCGAAACGAGTATTTGACCAATAAGGAAATCGCCGCCCGATTGAATATCTCGGAAAGCACAGTCGAAAAGCAATTATCGGCAGCGCTCCGCTTTATCAAACAGCGGTTTATGGCAAATTTGGATAAATTGATACTGCTCGCAGCGGCGCAAATCATGTTAAAATAGATTTAAGAAACAGATAACAATAGGGGTAACTCTACTTTTTAATTGTATATAATAAAACAACTTAACAAAAATGAATCGACAAATCATTTCATTATTTCGGAAATACATCAGCGGAACGATTACCGGAGCCGAAGAATCCGAACTGCTGACGTGGATTGGTAACAACCCTCAACTCCAACAATGGGGCGCATCTTCCATTGCAGCCTCGCCCGACGCTATGCCCGACGAACTCAAAGAAAAGATGCTGAACACACTGCATACTAAAATTCGTCCATCGCACAAACATACATTTTCACTGTCTTACCTGCTGAAAATAGCCGCGCTGATCCTGCTGATCTTAGGCGTCGGCGTCGGATTGACACACTTCTATTACAGCCGACATCTGCCTGAACTGCAATATGTTACCGTAGAATCGTTGCGGGGACAAAAATCCACCGTCGAATTACCAGACGGCAGCAAAGTTTTTCTCAATTCGGGATCAAAACTGATCTACAGCACCGACTACAACCACAAAGATCGAACACTCTATTTGAGCGGAGAAGCCTATTTTGAAGTTGCCAAAAACGCCGACAAACCGTTTGTCGTCAATACCGAACAGATGAATGTCCATGCCGTCGGAACAGCTTTCAACATTTCAGCCTATCCCGAAGACGCTTTCGTCAGAGCCACCCTTGCCGAAGGAAAAGTCAAAGTCGTGTCGGGCAAACAGACCGTCTATTTGAATCCTAACGAGCAAGCAAATTTCAACATCGACGACAATACATTGCAAGTAAGCAATATCGACGATGCCAAACGCATCATCGGCTGGATGAACAACCAACTCTATTTTGAAAACGCCCCGTTAGACGAAATTGCAGCGCGACTGAGCCGCATCTACAATGTCAATATCATCATCTCGTCGGAAAAATTGAGAACACTGCGTTTCAGCGGGACCATCGGCAACAACAGCCTCGAATCCATTTTCCGCATCATTTCGCTGACTGCCCCCGTGCGTTACGAAATTCACAACAATCAAGTACGGTTGTTTTAAAGTCAATACAGCAAGATTTTTTGCAGCTGTTCGCGTTTTTTGGGCGTCAGTTTCAGTTTTTTCTCTAAATAGATGTTGATGGAGCCGTCTTTTTTCAGGATATTGAAGATGTTGCGCAGGGTTTCTTCGTGCGACGAATAGAGGGCGGTGATCGATTCCTGCATATCGTCTGCCAGCGCATCGGCAAACCAGACCAATGAGCCGTAGTCAATGTATTGGTTGGAAAGCATATAGTCTTCCAAAACGGTTTCTTCATCAACGCCGAGCGCCAAGAGTACTAATGCTGCCGCCAATGCCGAACGGTCTTTGCCCGCAAAACAGCTCAAACAGACCGGATAATTGTTCTCGTCTAACAGTACATCAAACATTTTGGCGAAATATTCGGAATTGTTTTCCAAGAGGAGCGCCGTTGTGTTGTAGTCGTAGGTCAAAATATTGGCGGCAGAGGTGCGTTTTGAGAGGATTTCGTCGAAAAAAGTGTCCGGTTCGCTGCCTTTCAGCGGCAAGTTATAGACCTGCGCCGGTTGGATGCGATTGGGATAATAGCGATGTTCCTGTTCGGTGCGAAAATCAATAAATGTTTTGAGGCGCAACATTTTCAAAAGATAGGCATCGTGCGCCGTAGCGCCTGAAAATGAGCCGGAACGGAACAGCCTGCCCCATCGGATTTGTCGGTTATCCCGCGTGAAATAGCCGCCGAAATCTCTGAAATTGGGAATACCATGCATCGGAATAATGCGGTTGGCGACGATGATGCTTTGTCGTTTATTGAATACCAATCGAAAAAAGGAGCGGGTGCGCGGCGTTGCCAAGACGGTTTTATATTTGCTGGCGATATTTTCTTCGTACACGGGAGTTGCGGGAAACGAATCGGGATTGCTCGACTCAAATATTTTGACCACGCCTTCGATGGGCGGAAATGTTTCCCATTTCAACGAATAGGTAGCATCGGGCATCAATTCACAGACCGCAGTGATGTCTGAAGGATGCTGTTTGCAGCTCGGCGATAGCAGTAAAACCAACAGCAAAAATATCCGGCGAATGTTTTTGAACAAAACAATTTCTTTCATATATATAAAGCGTTTCACAGAGCAAAAGTAGTAAAAAAATGCAGATATGACTCATGATTAAGTATTATTAACGACACGCAGTTGCAAATTTTCACTACCTTTGTAATTCTAAAACGAATACATTATGTTTTTTAAAGATATTATCGGACAACAAGCGATCAAAGAACAGCTGATCAGGTCAGTCAAAGACGGATATATTCCGCATGCACGTTTGATTGCGGGACAAGAGGGTTTCGGCGCACTGCCGTTGGCGCTGGCGTATGCGCGTTATGTGCATTGCACGAATCGGAAGGAAGAGGACGCTTGCGGTGAATGTCCGAGTTGTCGCCAGTTCGACAAGTATGCACATCCCGATTTGCATTTTGTTTTTCCGATACTCAATAAAAAGAATAACAAAGAGATGTATTGCGATGATTTTTTGTCGGAATGGCGTAAGTTTTTGCAAAATTCGCCATACGCCGGTTTGAACGTTTGGCTCGAACAGATCGAAGCCGGTAACAACCACGCGATTTATACCCGCGAAAGCAACGAAATCGCCCGCAAACTGAATCTCAAAGCCTACGAATCGGATTATAAAATTATGATCATCTGGACGCCCGAAGAAATGGACGAAAGCGGCGCCAATAAATTGCTCAAACTCTTGGAAGAACCTCCTGCAAAGACCATTTTTTTGCTGATTTCGGCGGAGCCGGAGCGCCTGCTGACGACCATTCGTTCACGGACGCAACTCCTGACCGTCCCGCCGATCAGCAATGAAGATATGACGCAAGCCATTCGGCGTAGTTACGACTTGTCGGATAACGACGTCAATTTGATTGTTCGCTTGGCAAAAGGCAGTTACACCGAAGCCCTGACAATTCTTGAAGCTTCCGGCGACAACGAAATTTTTCTCGAATTGTTTCAAGCGATGATGCGCAATTCGTGGACTAAAGATGTGGCAGCTATGCGCACCCGCACCGACCAGTTTGCCGCTATGAATCGCGATAAACAAAAGGCTTTTTTGGCATATTCGCAACGGATGATTCGCGACAATTTTCTTTATTGTCTGCACGAACCAAACATCAATTATATGAGCCAGAAAGAAACGGATTTCGCCGTCAATTTTGCGCCTTATGTTCATACCGAAAATGTTGTGGGATTTATGAACGAATTAGCTTTGGCAGAGCAGCATATCGACGCCAATGTCAATGCAAAGATGATCTTTTTCGATTTGTCGATGAAAGTGGCAGTGCTGCTAAAAACAAACCCACAACCACCAAGCTCGCATTGACGAGCAACAATTCGTAACCAAATTGATAGCCGGTTGTGGTGCGTAACAGCCAATTGACGGCAAAACACAGGATCGGCGACAGCACACAAACCACAGGCGCCGCTTTGTCGCGCGTAGGGCGCTTAAACAAAATGCCAAAAGCGAACAGCCCCAGCAAAGGACCGTAAGTGTAAGAGGCAATCATATAAATGGCGTCGATCACGCTGGTGTTGTTGATCGCTTTGAAAATCAGCATAATCACAATAAACACAAGCGAAATGCCGAAATGCACGCTCAAACGGATTTTTCGGGCTTTCTGTTCGCTGTATCGGGCGATATTGAGGCAATCGACGCAAATAGAAGTCGTCAGACCGGTCAGCGCCGAATCGGCGCTCGCAAAGGTTACGGCGATGATGCCGATAGCGAAGAAGACCAATGCTGCCGTGCCGAAATAGTTGCCTGTAACCAAACTCGGCAAAATATTATCTGCCAAAGCCGGCAAATCAATCCGGTTGATTGTGGCATAATGCAGCAATAAAACGCCTAATGACAGAAACAGCAAATTGACCGGAATAAAAAACAGGCTGTAAGTGCAGACATTTTTTTGCGCTTCTTTCAGATTGCGACACGACAGGTTTTTCTGCATCATTTCCTGATCAATGCCGGTCATGGCGATCGTAACAAAGCAACCGCTGATAAACTGTTTGAAAAAGTTTTGCTTGCTCTGCCAGTCGTCGAAAACAAACATCCGTGAGTAAGGACTTTCTTTGACCGTCCGCACCATCCCTGTTACATCGAGCTGCAAACCTTTGCCGACTTGCCAAATAATGATGACGAGGGCGGTCAGCAGAAAAAACGTCTGCAACAAATCCGTCCAGACAATCGTCCGCACGCCACTTTTATGGGTATAAAGCCAAATCATCACCAGAAATCCGGCGGCAGTCAGCACAAAAGGCACGCGCCACGCATCGAAAATATAGGTCTGCAGGATCAGCACCGCCACATAAAGCCTTGCCGCAGCGCCCAAAGTCCTCGAAAGCAGAAAAAATCCCGCGCCGGTTTTGTAAGCATTCACGCCGATTCGCTGTTGCAGATAGGTGTAAATACTCGTAACATTCAGCCGATAATACAGCGGCAACAGCACAAATGCAATCACCACATAACCAAGCAGAAAGCCCAAAACCATTTGCATATAGGTCATATCGAAATGCAAGACCATCCCCGGCACCGAAACGAAAGTAACGCCCGACAGCGACGAGCCGATCATCCCGAAGGCGACAATATACCATGGCGATTTTCGATTGCCGAGAAAAAAAGCGGCATTGCCCGAATGTTTTTTCCCTATGAGGTGGGAAATCAGAAACAAAGCCCCGAAATAAAGTAGAATAACCGTTAAAATAACCATTCCATTCATTCTGCAAAAGTAGCGATAATAATTTAGATTTGTTGCTGTGTCGAAATTTTTTTTCGTTGTCGATAGCTAAAATATCAATAATTGCATGTATTTTTGCAGTCGAAAAACAAAAATAAGATGATTCAAAACGGATTTTTATGGGCGTTGGGCGGCACAGGTTTCATTTTTTTGATGACTTGTCTGGGTGCGGCTGTCGTCTTTTTCTTTCGCAAACAGACCGTCAAATGGATGCAAACGCTGTTTCTCGGTTTTGCTGCCGGAATTATGATTGCCGCCGCCGTCTTCGGTTTGTTGGTTCCGGCGATCGAAGAGGCTACAGCAGCAGACCAAATTGCTTGGTTGCCTGCTGCCGGAGGTTTGCTGCTGGGGGTGCTGTTCCTGTTTGGTTTGGACAAGCTGATACCGCATATTCACCCTGCTGCCAATGTGCGCGAGGGTTTGTCCTCGTCGATGAAACGCACGACTTTGTTGGTGTTTGCGGTAACCTTGCATAATATTCCCGAAGGAATGGCGGTCGGTTTGTCGTTTGCACTTGCGGCGCAACATGGCGGCGATGTCGGGATGTATTCGGCGGCGTTGGCTTTGGCGTTGGGTATCGGGATTCAGAATTTTCCCGAAGGTGCGGCGATTTCTTTGCCTTTGCGACACGAAGGCATGCGCGTCCGGAAAGCCTTTTTGTATGGTTGTCTGTCGGGCGTTGTGGAGCCGATTTTCGGTTTACTGATGGTGGTAATAGCGGCTCCGATTGCGCCTGCGATGCCTTGGCTGTTGGCTTTTGCCGCCGGAGCGATGCTCTATGTGGTTGTCGAAGAACTGATTCCGGAAGCGCATTTGGGCGAACATTCCAATATCGGTACGCTGGCGGTGATGGCAGGTTTTCTGATCATGATGATTTTAGATGTAGCATTAGGATAAATTTTATATAACGATGAATATAAAAGAATTTTTCAAGAACGACCGTTACGCGCTTTTTTCGGGCGTGGAACTGTTGGAAGTGCAGGCGGGCTATGCCAAAGCGCAGATGCCGATCCGAGATATGCACTTGAATGCCGGAAATATGGTGCAGGGCGGCGCAATTTTCACGCTGGCGGATTTTGCATTTGCGGTTGCCGTCAATGCTTATGGTAATCTGGCGGTGTCAATAGAAACCGGTATACGTTATTTCAAAGGCGTAGGCAGCGGCATACTGACGGCGGAAGCGCAAATCGTCCATTTGCACAAGAAATTGGCGACTTTTGAAGTGCGCATCACCCACGACAGCGGCGATCTGATTGCGCTCTTTACGGCGACTGCTTACCGAAAAGACATTCCTTTACCTTTCGACTGATGAAAATTCAACAGACTGCCGACGGATCGCCAACGCTCTATTTGCCCGAAATCGACGAACATTATCATTCCGTTCACGGGGCGGTGCAGGAGTCGCAACATGTGTATCTCGACGCCGGATTTAATCAGTCGGCGGCGCGACCGGTACGGGTATTAGAGATGGGTTTCGGCACCGGATTGAATGTCTTGTTGACGGCTCTGGAGGCTGAACGACGATCCGTTCCGGTGATTTATACGGCTTTGGAAAAATATCCTTTGCCGCCGGAAACGACCAATCAACTTGACTATACTGTCGGCGACCGAAGCTTGTTTCAGGCAATTCACCGTGCGAAATGGGGCGAACCGACGACGCTGATGCCCTGCTTCAGCCTGAAAAAAATCGAAACCGACTTCAATGCGTTTGACTATTCGGAGCCATACGATGTAGTCTATTACGATGCTTTTGCACCCGACAAACAGCCGGAAGTCTGGTCGCAAGCGCTGTTCGACGCACTGTTTGCGGCTATGAACGCAGGCGGCGTCTTGACTACCTACTGCGCCAAAGGCGTCGTCCGCCGAATGATGTTGCAATCCGGTTTTCAGGTCGAGCGCATCGCCGGTCCGGCAGGCAAAAGAGAAATGCTGCGGGCAAGGAAGTGTCCGAATGAGGATCGGTAGGAGGATAGGGTTTAACGCCGTTTTAGGGCGTTTCAATTCTGTTTTTCCCGCCTCGAAGTTTTTTTTGAACGGCGACGACTGAAAAATGATTACCTTTGCTGCATGAATTTGGTTAAAAATCATAAGACGCATACACTGCTGAACGTCCGCACGGCTTTCCTGTTGGCGCTCAGTATCAGCGTGCTGATGAACGCGCTGTTTCTCATCATGTTTCTCTATGGGCGCCCGCCGCTGCGTTTCAACGAGGAGATGAGGCATGTCTTCAACCTTGACCTGACAACGGTGCGTTTCATCAACAACTTTGCTATGGCGTTCATGCTTTATCTGCTGAATTTCAAGATAGT
>JAISUM010000127.1 GCA_031272095.1 Candidatus Symbiothrix sp.
ACTGGAAAACCTTTTTGGACAATCAACTGCGTATGCTCAACAAAAATATTTTGAGCGACAAAGGCAAAATTTCGCACCGGCAAGCCGTTGAAAAAGCCGAAAAGGAATTTGAAATCTATAGGCAGCGCGAAATGCGGCGGTTGGAAAGCGATTTCGACCGCGCAGTAAAACAACTGACACAGAAAGGAGGCAATCAAATATGAGTAAAATGAACTGTTTCAAAAATATCGTAGCCTTATGCGGCTTGATGTGCTTGTCGACGACGGCGACAGTCGGACAACTTAAAATCAATTACAGCCTCGAAACGGCGGCAGCGCTGGCAACCGGCGATCACACGCCGTTCTGGCAAGTCAATCACACTTGGGGCGTCCAATCTTTGGCGTCTAACAATGTCTATCTGCGACAGGGGGCATTCGTCGAGCAGCAAATCAATCGCGACTGGTCGTGGAGCGCCGGTCTCGATTTTGTCGCCGCCAGCGTCTCAACTTATGGGAAATCGTGGATACAGCAGCTCTATCTGCATGCTAATTGGAAAATTATCGGCGTCGAAATCGGTAGCCGCGAGAATTATCTTTCGCTGTTCAATCCCGATTTGAGCAGCGGCGACTTGGCAAAAAGCAATAACGCCCGCCCGATTCCGGTCATCAAGGCGGGTTTCCCCGATTATGTGCTGATTCCTTTTACCAAAGGCAATCTGTTTATCAAGGGTGAAGTCGGCTATGGAAAATATTTGGATACGGACTATTTGGCACAACAAGCCATCCCTTTTCACCGCAACTATGTCGGCGGAATTTATGCGCACAACAAGGCGATTTTTTTCCGTTTCGGCGATATAGAACATCGGCATCGCCAACAATTTACGCTCTCATGCACTAACGATGCGCAGTGGGGTGGCATCATCTATAAAGCCAATCCCGACGGCAGTTATGACGTTTTGCCGCAGTCAAAAAATCTGATCGACGGCGCTGTTCGTATCACGCTGGGCGTCGGAGGCGGCGAAACGCCACAAGACCAATCTTTCATTTTCGGTTCGTCCTGGGGCAGTTATTCGCTGAAATACGACCGACTGATCGGCAATCGCGGCAGACAAATCAGCGCCTATCTCAACCATTTTTTTGAAGACGGATCGGGGATGGGTTTTATCAATCTGCCCGATAACCTGTATGGCTTGGAATACACCGGCGTCGCGGGCGAATGGATCTCGGCAGTTGTGGCGGAAGTGCTTTACACCAAACACCAGTCGGGCGCCACGATGAACAATGCTTTGGGGCGCGAGGGCAGCTATACCCCGCCATCTTCGGACAACAAATACCGCACCGACGGCAGCGATAATTACTACAACAATGGCGATTACTGCAATGGCGTTTCGCATTTCGGCAAACCGCTCGGCAACCCCCTCCTGCTTGCCCCGGAATATAATACCGATGGCTATATCGGCTTTGCGGGCAACCGTGTGATGGCGTTGCATTTGGCAATCGAAGGCTATCTGCAAGCGGAATGGCAATACCGTCTGCTGTTTTCGACCGGTCGCAACTGGGGAACGTTTTATATACCGTTCAGTCAAATCAAATCGGGATGGGCGACGGGCGCCACGATAATGTACAACCCGAAAAAAATTGCCGGACTGTCGATGCAAATTGCTGTGGCTTGCGATGAAGGCGATTTCTTCGGCGGCAATACGCTGGGCGGCAAATTTACCATCATCAAAAAAGGAATCATCAGCCAATGGAATTGAGATTTTTGAGTTTTGGAAGCAGCAGCAGCGGCAATTGTTATTACATCGGCACGTCGGAATACGGAATATTGATAGACGCAGGGGTTGCCGTCCGCACTGTTAAAAAAGCGCTCAAAGACAACGGTATTGCATTGGAAAAAATAATGGCGGTGTTTATCACGCACGATCACAGCGACCACATCAAATCGGCGGGCAGTCTGGGCGAGCAACACGGGATCCCGATTTATGCCACAGAAGAGGTTCACAAAGGTATTTTTTACAATCCGCTCGTAACGACCAAGCTGCAAACTTCGCGCCGTGTGTTGGAAAAAGAACAGCCTGTCGTCATCCGCGATCTGCAAATCACAGCTTTCGACGTGCCTCACGACGCCCGCGATTGCGTAGGCTACTGTGTGAAATATCAGAATCGGAATTTGGTCTTGGCAACCGACGTCGGACATATCAGCGACACGGTGGCGTCGTATATCCGCATCGCTAATCATCTGATTATAGAAACCAATTACGACCGCGAAATGTTGCACAGCGGCAAATATCCGAAATATTTACAGGCGCGGATCGAAAAAGATACCGGTCATTTGAGTAACGACGAGACCGCCGATTTTTTAGCCGCCAATTTCGATTTGCACCTGAAAAATATCTGGTTATGCCATTTGAGCAAAGAAAATAATCACCCCGATTTAGCATACAAAACCGTAGAGACCGCTTTCGGTCGCTACGGTATTCGTATTGGAAAAGACGTCCGGCTTGTCGCTTTGAAACGTACCGGCGCGTCGGAAATGTTTGTCTTGGAATGACTACATGACGCCGCGTTCGCGCAACTTCAATTGCCAGTTCCACGCCGATTGCACGGTGTCTTCGATGCTTTCAACCGCTTTCCATCCCAGCACTTCGTTGGCATAGCGCGGATTTGCCCAAATCTGTTCGATGTCGCCTTCGCGCCGACCGACGATTTTGTGTGGCACTTTGACGCCGGTAGTTTTTTCAAACGCATGGATCAATCCCAGCACAGACACGCCGTTACCGGTTCCCAAATTGAAATATTCCAATTTGGCGTCTGTCTTGTTTTCCAAAATGCGATCTATTGAAATCACATGGGCTTTTGCCAAATCTACGACATTGATATAGTCGCGGATGCAGGATCCGTCGGGTGTGTTGTAATCGTCGCCGAAGACCGACAATTCTTTGCGGATGCCGATAGCTGCCTGTGTGAGGAAGGGCACTAAATTTTGCGGAACGCCATTGGGCAACTCGCCGATTTCTGCAGTTTTGTGGGCGCCTATCGGATTGAAATAGCGCAGCACAATGCTTTTGAAAGGCGCTCCGGAATGGATCGTGTCGCGGATGATTTCTTCGTCGATCTGTTTCGTGTTTCCGTAAGGCGACAGCGCCGGTTGGATGGGCGCGGTTTCCGTTACCGGCAGATATTCCGACGAGGGCTGTCCGTAAACGGTGCAGGACGACGAAAATACAATGCCTTCGACCTTGTATTCCGGCATCAATTCCAAGAGATTGAGCAGCGAAACGATGTTGTTGCGATAGTATAACAACGGTTTATGTACCGATTCATTCACGGCTTTGCTGGCGGCGAAATGAATAATGCCTTTGATGCCCGGATATTTATCGAACACGCCTTTCAGTGCGGCGAAATCAATACAATCTACCTTTTCAAAGGCGGGGCGAATACCTGTAATTTTTTGAATACCGTCGATGACGTCTGCATTGGAATTAGACAGATTATCGACAATAACCACTTCGTAGCCTGCATTTTGCAGTTCGACGGTCGTGTGCGAGCCGATATATCCGGCTCCTCCTGTTACTAAAATTTTTCCTTTCATTTTAATGAATTTAATGTTATTTATTGAGAAAACGCTCGGCTTCCATAGCGGCGATACAGCCCATTCCGGCGGCAACTACTGCCTGTCGATAGTGCGGGTCGGCGACGTCGCCTGCGGCATAAACGCCCGGAAGGCAGGTGCGCGTTGTTCCCCATTGCGTTTTGATATAGCCTTGCTCATTGACTTCCAAATAATGCTTGAAAATAGCAGAATTGGGTTGATGTCCGATGGCTAAAAAGAAACCGTCGATAGCTATATCAAATTTTTCTTCATTTTGTTCGCCCATAAAACGCACCAAATGAGCGCCTTCTACAAACGGATCGCCAAACAGTCCCCGTGTGTTGGTATTGAACAGCGTTTCGATTTTCGGATGGGCAAATACGCGGTCTTGCATGATTTGAGATGCCCGAAGGTGGTCTTTGCGCACGATCAGATAGACTTTGCTCGCCAATCCTGCAAGGTAGATTGCTTCTTCGCAGGCTGAATCGCCGCCTCCGACTACGGCTACCGTCTTTTTGCGATAGAAAAATCCGTCGCAAGTGGCGCATGCCGATACGCCTTTCCCTGCATATTTTTGTTCGTCGGGCAAGCCCAAATATTTGGCGGTCGCGCCGGTACAGATGATCAAGGTGTCCGTCGCAATTTCAGTACTGTCGTCAATCGTCAGGCGATAAGGCTGTTGCGATAAATCGCAGGCGGTAACGACGCCTGCTCTTACATCCGTGCCGAAACGCAGGGCTTGCTGTTTCAGATCTTCCATCATCGCAAGTCCGCTAACGCCTTGCGGATAGCCCGGAAAATTTTCTATTTCGGTGGTAATGGTCAATTGCCCGCCGGGTTGAATCCCTTCATACAGCACCGGCGACAAGTTGGCTCGCGCTGTGTAAATGGCGGCGGTGTATCCGGCAGGACCGGATCCGATAATCAGACATTTGGTTTTTTCCATCGACAACTGATTTAGACGCCCGGAATTTTATTGGCGGAGAATGTTCCGGAAATGGAGGTGCCTGCGCCGGATACCAACGACAAAAGCGCAGTGAGATCGCTTTTCAGATTCATCATTTCGTCGTAATTGAACGCCGTTCCCGCAAAATTTCCTTCGATGCGTGAGCTGCTGAATGAGGTGAAATTGACCGAGCCAATCAGAATGATTTTGGCATTCTGTTCGACATCGGAACTTGGCGCATAAAGCAGATAGTTGCCGGATCCGGTAGTGATTTTTGTGATGCCGCTGATCGCCGAGCCAACGTCTAATATGCTTTTGCAAATACCCAATGTGTATTCGCCGGCAGACGTAGCGTCCACATACATCGCAACACTGTGGCTGCCGTTGCTTGCAACAACCATAACACGATCGTTGAAAATGGTAAAAGTGGCGGCAGGAATTTCTATCGTCTTACCATCAACAGTTAAGGAAACATTTCCCGTAATTTTTTCGATTTCTTCCGAATCGCAGCTCGAAAAAACGAGCGGTAGCGCCATAACGCTTAACATGAAAATAAACTTCTTCATCTTATTTCTATATTTATAAGTTTTTAGAACTGCAAAAGTACTGCTTTTTTTTGATAAAACAGACAAGTGATGTAATATTTTTAAATGATTATCGTATATAATGAATACCTTCCTGCCACTTGCCCGAAGGGCAAAACAACCTCTGACAACATGCACTTTGGCAAAGTTTTTGCATACATCTAATTTCGATTTATAAAAAACACAATATAATAATATGAATACTACCCACATGGAACAGCCGGTCGAAGAACAGACCCCACTGACTGACAATATTGCAGACGAACTGACAAATGAACAAAATGAAACGCCTGCGCCCGATGTGTCTGACATCTCGGCAGAAGAAGAATTGACGCAACTGAAAGATGCGCATCTGCGCCTGATGGCGGAATATGATAATTACCGCAAACGTACCATCAAAGAAAAAGCCGACCTGATCAAAAACGGCGGCGAAAAAGTTTTGATTGGACTTTTGCCTGTTGTGGATGATTTTCAACGCGCTTTGGATACGCTCGAACAAGCTAACGACCTTGCGGCAGTGAAGGAAGGCGTCCAACTGATTTATCAGAAATTTATGGCTTTTTTGCAACAAAACGGCGTGAAAGCGATCAACACCGTCGGACAGCCTTTCGACGCAGAATTGAGCGAAGCCGTCGCCATTGTGCCGACCGCCGACGAAGAACAAAAAGACAAAATAATAGACACAGTGCAAACCGGTTATACCTTGAACGACAAGGTGATACGCCACGCCAAAGTGGTGGTTGCACAATAATTTACGGATACGATGAAAAAAGATTATTACGAAATACTTGAAGTGCCGAAAACGGCAACGGTCGATGAGATAAAGAAAGCTTATCGTAAAAAAGCGCTGCAATATCATCCCGATAAAAATCCGGGAGATAAAGTTGCCGAAGAAAAATTCAAAGAGGCTGCCGAAGCCTATTCCGTATTGAGCGACGAGAGCAAACGCAGCCGCTACGACCAGTTCGGACATGCAGGATTGGGTGGCGCTACAAGCGGTGGCTTTGAAGGCGGCGGATTCACAATGGACGATATTTTCGCTCATTTCGGCGATGTGTTCGGTGGACATTTCGGTGGACATTTCGGCGGCGGATTCAGTGGTTTTGGCGGCGGACAGCGCGTCGTCAATCGCGGCTCCGATTTGCGCATCAAAGTCAGATTGACCTTGAAAGAAATTGCTGCCGGCGTCGAAAAGAAACTGAAAGTCAATAAATACGTCGCTTGCCCAAAATGTAAAGGAAGCGGCGCCGAAAACGATTCCGACCGTGCGGAATGTCCGACGTGTAAAGGACGCGGACACATCACGCGCGTTGTCAATAGTATGCTGGGGCAGATGCAAACCACAACTGTCTGTCCAAACTGTCATGGCGAAGGGCGGGTGATTACAAAAAAATGCACCCAATGTTACGGCGAAGGCATCGTCAAAGAAGACGAAATCTTGACAGTGAACATTCCGGCAGGCGTAGCAGAAGGCATGCAACTCTCGTTTGGCGGCAAAGGCAATGCTGCGCGACGCGGCGGCGTCAATGGCGATTTGCTCGTCGTTATTGAAGAAGAACCACATCCCGAACTGATTCGCGACCAGCAAGATTTAGTCTATAACTTAGTGCTGTCGTTCCCGCAAGCCGCGCTGGGCAGTACGGTCGAAGTGCCGACTTTGGACGGTAAAGCTAAAATTCAAATCGAAGCAGGTACGCAATCGGGCAAAATACTTCGCTTGCGCAACAAAGGATTGCCCCTGCTAAATCATTACGGGACAGGCGATTTGTTGATTCGTGTGGCGGTCTATATTCCCGAATCCTTGAGCAAAGAGCAGAAAGACGCTTTGGCAAAAATGGCGAACGATCCAGCTTTTCAACCTTCACCGGCAATGAAATCCAAGATGTTCAACCAATTCAAAAATTTCTTTGATTAAGATAGGGCTTGCGAGTTGCCGGTGTTTTCGGCTGACTTGTCAGCGTTAGCAGCAACGGCATCGCCATTCGCGGCAATCCCTTGTCGCTACGTCATTGCGGAGAATTGCAAAATCGGCGGAGCCAAAACCGCAATCCCCTGAATAAGAAAAAGAACCGGAGAGAAAAAATTTCTGATTTTTTTGGTTATATTGTGTTTATTCAAAAATATTTTATATCTTTGCACCCATAAAAAAACACAACAACCCAAAAATGCCAACAATATTTCACATAACGCTTGCCGCAGGGATGTACCCCGCCTTTAAAATGTCCTTATTTGGCGTTTTAAAGCCACTGTTTGGCGCTTTCTCGGAAATTTTGGCATTTACCCCCCCCCCATCCCCCGAAAACGCTTAAAATCAATGAAATAAGCGTATTTTCAAACCGGTCGGATTTTCAAAACCCGACCGATTTGGCAGGTCGTCAAAAATTTTTGACGACACTTTCCGCTTATCTCGTTGAAAGACAGGAAACAAATCTTACTTTTATATCTGATAAATTATGGCAAATACAAAAAACAATAAACCAATTTTAGATAGGATTATAAATAATATTTGGTGGATAATCCTTATTTCGGCAGGGGTTACACTTTTTTGCGGCATCTTTGGATTTTGTGAACACAGTGAACACATTATTTGCTTCAGGGGGGTTTATGAATCTGTTCGCCTGTTAATACTTAACCACCAGTTTGAAATCGGTGCGGATGTTAACTGTTGGCTACAGGCGGCTCGTTGGTTAGGTTTGTGGACTTTTGTCTTATTTTCATTTCGTGTTTATCTGCTTTTAATTCCGGAGTGGTGGACAAAAGGAACAATAAAATGGTTTTTTAAAGAACACTATGTAATCTTCGGACAGAAGGAACTGTGTATGGCTTTGATTAAGCAAATTAAAAAAGATGCTAAAAAAACGGTTCAGGTGGTCTATATTGTGGATGAGGATATTTCAAAAGAATATTTGAAAAAGTATCAGAGCAACACCATAAAAATTATTTCGGGCAATCCATTACAGGACAAAGAGCGCAGCGTGTTTGCAGAGGCAAATCTTATCAAAGCGTCAAAATTTTTTGCTGTCTGTGCCGATGACAGTCAAAATGTGGAAATTGCCAAAAATATATGGAAATATCTGGAAAAGCATCCTGATACCGAAAAGAAAAAAACCGAAAAGAAAAAAATGTCACAATCCGAAAAAAACAAATTGATAAAACAAGAATCTGACAGTGCTTTAAGGTGTTATACGCTTGTAAAAGACAATGATTTTAAAAATGTTGTAGCAGATAATCCGCTTTTTAAATATGAGAGAAATCCCGACGAGGTGTTTTATTTCGATGGCGTAGTATTCAATAATGCAGGCATACAGTATGGCGTCAATATGAAGATTGATAAAATCCTTCCGGATAAATGGGAAAATAATCCCAATATTCTGATGGTTGGTTATAACGATTTTGCTGTTGCGATAATGTTAAATCTGGCGCATATTCTCACAAAAAAACACGAACCTTTAAAGTTTTTTATCGTAACCGAAGACAAAACAGCGCAAACTAATTTTGATAAAAAATACGGCTATCTGCGCGATTTTGCTGAATGTACATTCTTCCCCGATTTAGAAAATTGTTACGCAAAAGAAACTGCGTTTGCTTCAATTTTTGTTTTCAACCACGATAACAGCAAAGCTGTCAGCGATGCTGTAGCCATTCGGTATAAATTGAGAAAAAATGACCCGAACATTATTATACTGACAAGAAATCCCAATTATCTTGAAGAGGTATTTAATGTAGAACACACTGAAAATAAGGACAAAATTTTTATATTTAAAGAACATAATATTACGGTATTCAATCTGTTGGATGATTTCTGGGATTTAGTTATAAAACAATCTGAAGAAATAGAAAAAAATGCAGAATATATCCATACGGGATATAATGAGGGTTTCAAAAATTCGATAGAAGAATATCAACAGGCGGAAAGCGAAATGCTGCCGGAAAACCGATATGACATGCTTACTGAATCGATGAAACAAAGCAACAGAAATGCGGCATTGGATTTTTATATCAAAACATATATTCTGACCAATGAAACGTATAAGAAAAGCAAAATGTCAACCTCTTTTTCAGCGGAAGAAATTGAATATCTTGCAGAAATAGAACACCGTCGTTGGATGCTCAGTTATTACGACAACGGCTGGGTTTATGGCGTGGTAACAAATAAGAAAGTGAACGGAAAAGGGGAAGAAATAGAAGATACAAAAGATAACGCTTATAAAGTCCACGAATGTTTGGTTGACTGGAAAAAATTGGACGAAAAACCCAAATTGAAAAGGACAAAAGATTATGACAGAGCACAGATTAAACTGTTAGAATTAATATTAAAAAAACAAGGATAAAAAATGAAAACGACCTACACTCCACAACCGCTTGACACAAGCCGGATTAAACTTTCGCCCGACTTGCTGCAACTGACCGAACTGTTAGCGAAGAACACGCACGACATTTGGGCGGCAGGGCGCATTGCCGAAGGATGGCATTACGGCGCAGAACGCAA
>JAISUM010000045.1 GCA_031272095.1 Candidatus Symbiothrix sp.
CCTTTGGCAGCCGACGACGAGAATTATTCGCCCGAATTAAAGTTTGACGAAACCGATTTAGCGGAATTTGAGGCGGCGCTGAAATTGAAATTAACGGAACTTTTCGATTCTGCTACGCCATTTAAGCAATGCGAAAAAGACGATGCCTGCAAGTATTGCGATTATAAAGGGATTTGTAATAGATAATCCTTAAATTCCCCACCCTGCTGCGTCGCTCGGCATACGCCAGTCGCCGCGCGGCGAAAGGTTGATGGAACCGACTTTCGGTCCGTCGGGCAGGCACGAGCGCTTGAACTGCTGCTGAAAAAATCGCCGCAAAAACACCCGCAACCACTTCTCAATCTCTTCATCTGTATAAAGTCCCTGATTTTCAATATCTTGACTCTTGGTTCTTGGTTCTTGACTCTTAACAAAAGCCCTTTTTGCCAAAAACAGAATTTTTTCGGGCGTAAAGCCGTAGCGCACAAAGTAATACAGAAAAAAATCGTGCAGTTCGTAGGGACCTACCACATCTTCGGTGAACTGTGTCATTGCGCCTTTGTGGTCGGTGGGCAGCAGTTCGGGGCTGACGGGCGTGGCGGCAATGTCGCGCAAAATCCGTGCGGTTTTCTCGTCAAAAGTAGCCGCCGCGAAGTCAATCAGGTAGCGCACAAGTGTTTTCGGCACGCCCGTATTGACGGCGTACATCGAAATGTGGTCGCCGTTGTAGGTAGCCCAGCCGAGCGCCAGTTCGCTCAAATCGCCGGTGCCGACCACCAGCCCGTTCATTTTGTTTGCCAAATCCATCAGAATTTGCGTGCGCTCGCGGGCTTGCGAATTTTCGTATGTAACGTCGTGTATTTCAGTATTTTGTCCAATATCTTTGAAATGTTGTTCGCAGGCGGCTTTAATCGAAATTTCCATCGCAGTAACGCCGAGCGACTGCATCAGGGCGGTGGCGTTGTTGTAAGTGCGCGAGGTGGTGCCAAAGCCGGGCATCGTAACGCCCACCACGCGGCGGCGGTCGTAACCGAGTTTGTCGGCGGCTTTCACCGCCACTATCAGCGCCAAAGTGCTGTCTAAACCGCCCGAAACGCCAATAATCATCGTTTGCGCCTGCGTGTGCTGCCAGCGTTTGATAAGTCCGCCGGTTTGAATATTGAAAATTTCGCCGCAATTTTCCGCCATTTTTTCCTTCGACGGCACAAATGGATGCGGATTGACGGCGCGGTGCAAGGTGAACGGCTCGTTACCCTCGTCAGAGAGAAAAAAAGTTGTCCGTTCATATTTTATATTGGAAACGGAATTGTTGAAATTTGAATTTTTAATTCTTTCGGCACGCAGTTTTTCGACATCAATTTCGGAAATAATCAACTGATTTTCAAGCGAAAAACGCTCTGTTTCGGCAAGCGTTACGCCGTTTTCTGCAATCAAACCTGCGCCCGAAAAAACGAGGTCTTGTGTCGATTCGCCCATTCCGGCGGAGGCGTATAGGTAGCCCGCATTGCACCGCGCCGACTGCTGTTCGACCAATGTTTTTCGATATATATGCTTGCCAATCAGTTCGTTACTTGCCGAAAGATTGACAATGATGTCCGCACCGTGCATTGCGTGGTCGGCACTTGGCGGGGCGGGTGTCCAGAGGTCTTCGCAGAGTTCCACTGCGAACGAAAATTCGCTGCATTCAAAAATCTGATTTGCACAGAGCGGCGCCTCCCATTGTTCGTCAAAAGCGCAATATTCGACTGGCTCGTCGGGGCAATCGGGTGTGAGCGCGGCAGCAGAAGCAAACCAGCGTTTTTCGTAAAACTCCTGATTGTTGGGCAGATGTGTTTTTGGTACCCAGCCCAGCACCTCGCCCTGCCGACAGACCGCCGCCACGTTGTAAAGCGCATTTTTGTAAAAAACAGGCAGTCCCACCACAAAAACGATGTTCATTTCCTTTGTTTTTTCCAAAAGCAACTGGAGCGCCGCCGTTGCCTCCTGCCGCAGTCGTGTTTGATAAAACAAATCGCCGCAAGTGTAGGCAGTGATACAAAGTTCGGGAAAAACGAGCAGCGAAACGTTCTCATTGTCAGCCGTTTGTATGAGTTCAAAAATTTTTTCGGCGTTAAAGGCGCAGTCCGCCACCTTCAACTGTGGCACCGCCACTGCGCACCGCACAAATCCGTAATTATTCATAAAAATGTGTTTTTTAATAATCTAAATTCAAAAAACAATGCAAAAGTAGGAATAATTTTTCAGGAAACAAAATGGCGACAAGCGATTATTGCCCGCTGATCACTTTGCGATAGATAGCAGCGGTCTGTTCGACCGATTTTTGCCACGAAAAATCTTTGTTTCTGTCGAGACCTTTTGCTATCAGCGTATCTCGCAAGGTGGAATCATCAATGATTTTTTCTATCTGTATTCTCAGTTGCGAGACATTTTTCGGCTCGAAATACAGGGCGGCGTCTTTCGCAATTTCGGGGAAACAGCTCGCCTGACTTATCAATACGGGGCAGGCAGCATGGAAAGCTTCCAAAATGGGGATGCCAAATCCTTCATAATAAGACGGATAGATAAATGCAATCGCCTGATTATAGATGTCAAACATTGTATCTTCTTCGGCAAATAGATGAACAAAATGATCTTTGATCTGCAAAGAATCAAAAAGTTTGATTTCGTGAGCATTGAATTTATCTCCGGTGCAAACCACATAAAGATCTTTTTTGTCATGCAGAATGGGGGCAATGACAGTCGCGAAAAACAGGAAATTTTTGTATCCCGACCTGTCGCCTGTGTATAAAATATATTTTGCGGGTAATCCGGCGACGGTTTTGTCTTTTTTGAGCGAATTGGCATGATAGACAACGCTGATTTTATCTTCTTTGATTCCCCAAAAATCCATAATATCTTTTTTGGTATTTTCGGAAACCGCAATGATATGATTTGCCTTGTGCGCCAAATCACGTTTTTTCGCGGGGGAGGTGCGATAATTTCGGACAAATAATTCGGGATACATTTCGTGTGTCATATCATGGACGGTCAGCACAAATGGCTTATTTCCAATATATTGCAAAAAATAATCGTCATAATAAGTAGGATGAAAAATATCGAAATTCTGTTTTTTCAGGCAGTCAATAGAAGTTTGCAAATTAGACTCCTTGTATGTCGGATATTTTTCCGGATAATGGTTTTTCATATATTGAAAAAGCCGTTTTTTGCCCCTGAAAGATAGACCGTGAGCAAACTTTTCAAACACATCAAATACCGGCGCAATATCTTCATAGCCTTGTAAATGACGCAGATAGACATTGTCCGAATATCGGATGGCTATTTGCAACCTAAAGTCTTGTGGCAAATTCGACATGATCTGCGCAAAATATCGCGAGATGCCACCATACTTTTGAAAAGTAAATATTTGATGATCATAGAGTATTTTCATCTTCTTATTTTGATAACTATTAATGAATAAATAAATTTTGAGCTGCAAATGTACGCTATTTTCTCTGAACAAAAAAAAAAAAAACGTTAAAGTTATTTAATACTCAAAATATTTTTCGGAATCGTGGCGAGAAGGAGCTGTGGTGGTGGGCACAATGGTAGATGCTAAAAAAATATTTGTTGTTTCGGAATTAATTTGTACTTTTGTAGCGCAATATTTCAAATCCATCGAAAATTATGGCAACATTACGCAAAAAACTGCCGATTGGCATACAAACTTTTGAGACAATTATCAGCGAAAATTATGTTTACGTTGATAAAACGCGGTATTTGGTCGAAATGATTGATACCGGCAAAATTTATTTCCTTTCCCGTCCGCGTCGATTCGG
>JAISUM010000051.1 GCA_031272095.1 Candidatus Symbiothrix sp.
ATTCAGAAAATCTATGTTCTTCCCGAATATCAAGGCACAGGCGCAGGTCGGTTTCTGTTCGATGCCGCAATAAATTATTGCAAAACGACCGCAGGAACGCCCGTAACCATCGAACTGAACGTCCATCGCCTCAATCCTGCCGTCAATTTCTACAAAAAAATGGGAATGACCGTTACGCGACAAGGCGATTTCCCAATCGGAAACGGATACTTTATGAGTCGCTACATCATGCAATTGAGAATTAACTAATCATTAACCACTGATTTCAAATATGCTTTGAACGGCTCTGCAAATTCGGGGCGGCGTAGCGCAAATTCGACGGTGGTTTTCAAAAAATCCAATTTATTGCCCATATCGTAGCGTTTGCCTTCGATAACCGACGCGATAATCGGCTCTTGTTTGAGCAACAGGCGCAAGGCATCGGTGAGTTGCACTTCGTTGCCTTTGCCTCGCGGCGTTTTTTCGAGCGCCTCAAAAATTTGTGGCGTAAGGATATAACGACCGGCAATCGCCAAATCGGATGGCGCTTTGTCGGGCGAGGGTTTTTCGACTAACTCGCTGATTTGTAATATCCTGTCGTTGATATGCGTTCCGCCTGCAATTCCGTAACGCGACACTTTGTCGTGAGGCACCCGCTCCACGCCAATAACGCATTGGTGATATTGCTCGTAAGCGTCTATCAGTTGCTGAGTTACCGGAATAATTGACGAATTGACCGAATCGCCCAGCAGGACTGCAAACGGCTCGTTGCCGCAATGAAAACGGGCGTGATAAATGGCGTCGCCCAATCCGTTGAGTTCTTTCTGGCGAATAAAATGGATGTTCGCCATATCTTCGATGTGACGAAGTTGATTGTAGGTGGCTTCGTCTTCGCGCTCGCTGATGCGTGATTCGAGTTCAAAATTGCGGTCGAAATGGTCTTCAATCGACCTTTTGCCTTTGCCCGAAATGATCAAAATGTCTTCGATGCCCGAATCAACACATTCTTGCACAACGTATTGAATGGTAGGCGTGTCAATGATGGGCAACATTTCTTTGGGTTGCGCCTTCGTTGCCGGAAGAAATCTTGTTCCGAATCCGGCTGCCGGAATAACTGCTTTTTTTACCATATAATTGATTATTGAATAAACGGTTTGATGACTCTTGCTCCTATTTTCTTCAGATTGACGACTAATTTGCTCAATGTTTCGTCGTTGGGATACATCCCGATAATTGCGCCGCCGGAGCCGGAAAATTTGGCGGAAGCGCCCGATTCTCGCGCCACGCGAACAAATTCCATATTGCTTTTCGAGATGTTCATAATTTGGCAACGTAAATCGAAATTGTGGTCGATCAGTTGGTTGAGTAGCGGATAGTCGCGATTGAGGAGAGCGTTTTTGCCCTGTTCGGCTACGTCGGCAAGTTCGCGCAACGCTCGAAGCGTGTCGGCGTCGCCTGCCTGATAGCGCTCTTTCAGATTGTTAAGAACGGCGCCCGACACTTTGCTCAAATCGGTTTTATACGCCAAATAAAGTGGCGGCAACAGACTTGTGTCGATGCGTTCATAGCGTCCGCAGCCGTGTTTTTCCATATATTTTTTATCGAAATCCATATACACGCAGCCTTCATATACCTGAATCACACGGTCTTGCAGACCGGCGTTGATGCCGAGTTCGCGGGTTTCGGCTTCGAGAATCAGTCCGGGCTGAATTTCGTCGGGCAGTTCCACTTCGTAAAACTGCATCAGAGCGCGGAGAGTGGCGGTAGCGATAGCGCTTGAGCCTGCCAGCCCTACTTGACGCGGTATCGACGACTCGTATCGGACGGTGAAATTGCGGTTTGCCAACCGGATATTTTTTTCTTCGCAATATTCGCAGAAACGTTTAATCACGGCTTTTATCAGTCGTTGCCCGCCGTAATAACCGTTTTGCCGGATGCTTTCGGTGAGGTGATAGACGTTGCGGAAGCGATTGCGGTCGGTTTCCATTTCTTCGATAACAAGTTCGGGCGTTTGGTATAGCGACACTTTGGCGCCGAAATTTTTCACGATAATAGAAATTGTTTTTCCGAAATAACCGTCGGAAGGATTGCCCAGCAAGCCTGCCCGCGCGTATGCTCTACTTTCGATAATCATAATTTTTCAAGTATTTGTCAACATTTTTTGTAATTCTTCGGCAGAGACGCCGATATAGATTTGGCTTTGATAAGCCAGCGACACTTTGCCGGTTTCTTCCGAGACGATGATGATTTTAGCGTCCGACTGTTCGGCTAAACCTAATGCTGATCGGTGTCGCAGTCCGCAGGATTTCGGAATGTCTTGGCGTTGCGAGACCGGCAAGATACAGGCGACCGACTTGATGCGTTTGCCTGCAATAATCATGGCGCCATCGTGTAAAGGGCTGTTTTTGAAGAAGATATTTTCTATCAGACGGGTAGAAATATTGGCGTTGATTTGTTCGCCGGTTTCGATGTAAGCATCCAAAGGCATCGCTTGTTGCATCACAATCAGAGCGCCTTCTTTGCGTTTCGCCATATTGATCACCGCCATCACGATCGGCATAATCGTCTCGTCATTATTGTTTTGTTTCTTGGGTTTCAGCAATTTAAGCATGGATTGCACGCCTTTGTTGTTGCCAACATTATACAGAAAATCACGTACTTCGCGTTGAAAAACGATCACTAACAAAATCAGACCGACATTGATGAACTGCCCCATAATGCCTCCCAAAAGGCGCATCTCAAACACTTTTGACGCCAATAGCCAAAGAACCACGAAGGACAGAATGCCCAACAATATCGCCGTCGCCCCTGTTTTTTTCATCAACAGATAGAGCTCGTAGAGCAAAAAGGCTACCAACAGAATGTCTATCGCATCTTTTAATCCGAAATCTTCCCAAATCATGCTTATATTGTTTTATACTGTTATTGCTTTAAATAGTTTGACTGCCTCAACGGCTTCTTTTACGTCGTGAACCCGCAAAATATCGGCGCCCTGCATCAGTGCTACCGTATTTAAGACTGTTGTTCCGTTTAATGCTTCGGCTGTCGAAACGCCCAAAACTTCGCGAATCATGGTCTTGCGAGAAAAACCGACCAGCAAAGGTAGTTTAAATTGTGCAAACTTCGGCAGGTTTTGCAAAACTTTATAATTTTGTGTCAAAGTTTTACTAAAACCAAAACCCGGATCGAGCCAGATTTCCTGCACGCCTTTCTGTCGCAAAGCGTCAATTTTTTCCGAAAAATACTGCAATATTTCCGGCATCAAATCGGTGTAATGTGTGTCTTGCATCATCGTTTGGGGCGTTCCCCGCATGTGCATGATGAGGTAGGGAACTTGCAGTTCGGCAACCGTATCAAACATTTTTTTGTCTAATTGTCCGGCGGAAATATCGTTGATAATCATTCGTTTACCGAAACGTTCAATCGCTTGGCGAGCCACTTGTGACCGAAAGGTATCTATCGAAACCAAGGCATCGGGCGCTTCGCGAAACAGCGTTTCCAAACCGAACTGCAAACGGGCGCTTTCTTCTGCCTCATCGACAAAAGCGGCTTGCGGACGCGACGAATAGGCGCCGACGTCAATGATTGCCGCTCCTTCTGTTAATATTTGACAAACACGCTCCGCAATGGCTTTTTCGGTCTGCTTGCGGCTGTCGGCATAAAACGAATCCGGCGTGAGGTTCAGGATGCCCATCACGACAGGAAATTCGGATAGTTGGATACTTACGGACGGCATCATCGGCAGTTCAGGATTTGATAGGTTCAAAGCCTTTCCCATAGACGCCAATGACCTGACTTTGCGAAATAAATGCCTGTGGATCAATCGAATTGACGATGCGGAAAACGGTGAGCGATTCGTTTTTCTTGGTCATCACCACCACCACTTTGACCGGTTGTTTGGAAAACCATCCCGTGCCGTCTAATAGCGTACAGCCGCGTCCCAGTTGATTGATGGCAGTAGCGATTTCTTCATATTTATGCGAAAAAATAAAGAACTGCACCGATTGCCGCGCACCGTTCAACACCAGATCAACGGTATAGGATGAGACACCCAGCACGACCAAGCCATAGACAATATTTTCGACGCTGTGAGGTGGTAGCAGGTAGGACGAGCTGATCACAAATACGTCGCAAATCAGCAAACCTTTGCCGATGGAGATGCGGCGGTATTTGTTGATGATCAGGGCTAAAATATCCGTACCGCCGGTACTGCCCTTAAAGTTGAAAACCAGCCCGATACCCGATCCGCACAACATCCCGCCGATGATGGCGTTCATAAACGGCTCGCCATGCACCAAAGGCTCTTTGATGACGCTTTGCAGGGCAGAAAGTAAAAATGTCAGTACGAAAACGCCGAAGATGGTTCGCATACTGAATTTAAATCCGAAGATTTTGATGGAAATGACTAACAATACCGCATTGATACTGAAATAGGTAACGGCTACCGGCAGATCGGTAGCGAAATAGACCAAGGCTGCGACGCCTGTTACGCCGCCCGAAATGATTTTTGACGGTAACAAAAAACCCGTCCAACCAAGTGCATAAAGGCACAGACCTATCAGAATAAAAAAGAAGTCTTGCACCTCCTGCAAAATGGTTTGTTTGTAAACTTTAAAATGCTTCTCTGTACTTATTTTCATTTTTATCGTCCAATATATTCAAATAACTTTTATAACGTGATTCACTGATAAAATGTTGTTCAACGGCAGTGCGTACCGCGCAATCCGGCTCGTTGCGATGCAGGCAATTATGGAAACGGCAATCGTGTGAAAACTTGAATATTTCGGGGAAATAATGCGACACTTCGCCTTCTTCCATCTCGAAAACGCCAAAACCTTTGATGCCCGGCGTGTCGATCACATAGCCACCTTCGGGCAGGCAGAGCATCCGCGAAAAGGTCGTGGTGTGCATCCCTTTGTTGTGGTATTCCGAAATGGCTTTTGTCTTTTGCTGCGAATCGGGGATCAAACGGTTGATCAGCGTCGATTTTCCCACGCCCGAATGACCTGAAAACAAAGTCGTTTTGTCTTTCAGCAAAGCGGTAAGTTCCGAAAAATCGGCATCTTCCGTCGCCGACAAACGGAAACAGTCGTAGCCGATGGTTTGATAGAGCCGCATCAATCCGGCTAAATATTCGCGGTCGTCGGCATCGTAGCGGTCTGTTTTGTTGAACAGCAGTTTTGCCGGTACGCGATAAGCTTCGGTCGTCGCCAAAAAACGGTCGATGAAAGCGGTGGTCGTTTCGGGATAATTGACGGTAACGATCAGAAAGACCTGATCCAGATTTGCCGCAAGTATATGCGACTGTTTCGACAAGTTGGATGAACGGCGGACGATGTAGTTTTTTCTGTCTTCGATAGCCGTAATCAACGCCGTGCCGTCGGAGTGTTCTTCGAGTTCGACAATGTCGCCGACGACAACAGGATTGGTGCTTTGAATGTCTTTCAATCGGAAAGCGCCTTTGAGTTTGGCTTCAATGTCGCGATTGTCCTCTGTCCGAACCTGATAGCGGCTGCCTGTATTGATGATTACCAGACCTTTCACACGGTCATTATTTCTTTTTCTTTTGCCGCCAGGACTTCTTCCACTTTTTTCATATATTTGTCGTGGATTTTCTGAACGGCGATTTCCGTTTCTTTGCCTTCATCTTCCGAGACGCCCCCCTTGACGGCTTTTTTAGAGGCTTCGATGGCGTCGCGGCGGGCGTTGCGAATACCGATTTTAGCATTTTCGGCTTCCGCACCGGACTGTTTCGCCAATTGTTTGCGGCGTTCTTCGGTCAGCGGCGGGATACCCAGACGAATGATTTCGCCGTTGTTTTCGGGAGTAATCCCCACGTCGGAATCCTGAATGGCTTTTTCGATGACTTTCATCATCGGTTTTTCCCACGCAAGAATAGAAATAGTTTTCGCATCGGGCGTCGAAATAGTCGCTACATTAGACAGCGGGACTATCGAACCGTAATACTCCACTTTCACGTTGTCCAAAATATGGACATTGGCTTTTCCGGCACGAATGCGGGAAAGCGATTCTTCTAAATAGGTCAAAGAATGTAGCATCTTTTCTTCAGCCTGGTCGATAACGTTTTTAATAGTGCTCATAACTGATAAAATAAATAAGTTTGGGTGCAAATGTAGTCAAAAATTTTGATACACAAAAAAAACTGCCAATATTTTGCGCCGATTGCCGCAGAATCTCAATTATTTATTGTACCTTTGCACGCAATAAAATTCAAAAAACTATTCTCTTATGTCATTTATTGCAGATAAAGTAGTGATGGACGGACTGACTTTTGACGACGTCCTCCTGATTCCCGCTTATTCGGAAGTATTGCCGCGTAACGTGGATCTCACCAGTAAGTTTTCTAAAAACATCGCGCTGAATATTCCGATGGTCTCGGCGGCGATGGATACCGTTACCGAAGCGAAACTCGCTATCGCTATCGCACGTGAAGGTGGTATCGGCGTGATTCACAAAAACATGAGTATCGAAGAGCAAGCCAAACAGGTACGCTCCGTCAAACGGGCGCAAAACGGTATGATTTCCAATCCGGTCAGCATCAAACGCGGAAAAACCGTAGGCGACGCGCTGGCTTTGATGGCGGAATACAAAATCGGCGGCATCCCTGTGGTGGACGACGAACTGCATTTGGTCGGTATCGTTACCAACCGCGATTTGCGTTTTCAGCGCGACCTGAACCTGCTGATCGACGAAGTGATGACCTCCGAAAATTTGGTCGTTACCAATCAATCCACCAATCTGGAAGCAGCCGCAGATATTCTGCAACGCCACAAAATCGAAAAACTGCCGGTGGTCGATGCGCACAACAAACTGATCGGCTTGCTGACTTATAAAGATATTACGAAAGCAAAAAACAAACCGATCGCCTGCAAAGACGAACAGGGCAGACTGCGTGTGGCAGCCGGAGTAGGCGTTACCGCCGACACCTTCGAGCGCGTTGAGGCATTGGTCGAAGCCAACGTGGATGCTATCGTGATCGATACGGCGCACGGACATTCCAAAGGCGTCATTGAAGTGCTGAGAGAAGCAAAAAGACGCTACCCCAACGTCGATATGGTGATCGGCAACATCGCCACCGCTGAAGCCGCAGATATGTTGGCAAAAGCCGGAGCCGACGGCATCAAAGTCGGCATCGGACCCGGATCGATCTGTACCACCCGCGTCATCGCCGGCGTAGGCGTTCCGCAACTGACGGCAATTTATGACGTGGCTAAAACATTGAAATCCACTAACATACCCATCATCGCCGACGGCGGATTGCGGTATTCGGGCGACATTGTCAAAGCGCTGGCGGCAGGCGGACACTCAGTGATGATGGGATCGCTGCTTGCCGGAGTCGAAGAATCGCCGGGAGAAACCATATTATATAATGGTCGAAAATTTAAATCCTATCGCGGTATGGGTTCGCTCGAAGCCATGCAAAAAGGCTCAAAAGACCGTTATTTCCAAGATGTGGAAGACGATATTAAAAAATTGGTGCCGGAAGGAATCGCCGCACGGGTTCCCTACAAAGGCTCGCTCTACGAAGTCATCTACCAGATGGTAGGCGGATTGCGTGCCGGTATGGGCTATTGCGGCGCAAAAAATATAGAGGCATTGCACGAAGCAAAATTCACGCGCATCACTGCCGCAGGAATGACCGAAAGCCATCCGCACGACGTTTCTATCACGCAAGAAGCGCCGAATTACAGTTCGCATATAGGATGAAATACAATTTTTTGAAACATTATTCGTTTATAGTTAGATACAAATCAAAAAAACAATTTAGGCTATATATTATTAATATGAAAAAGAATGTAGTTGCTTTTTTTATGACGGCTTTTGCAACCGTCGCTGTGGCTCAAAACACCGACCCCGTTGTGATGAAAATCAACGGCAAAGACATCAAATTGTCGGAATTTGAGTATATCTACAACAAAAACAACAATGAGAACGCCATCGACAAACGCGCTTTGGACGAGTATCTGACATTGTTTTGTAATTTCAAATTGAGCGTCGCCGAAGCCGAAGCGCAGGGCTTGGATACGACCGCCACGTTCCGCAAAGAATTGGACGAGTACCACGACGACATCACGAAATCTTACCTTTCGACAGCCGCCGAAGACAGTGCGTTGATAGACGCCACTTATCGTCGCGCCAATGAATTTTCGGAAATCAGCGCATTGTTTGTCAATTTTCCGCAGCTGACTTCCGGATCATCTTTTACTATGACGCCCGCCGACACGGTCGAGACCTACAACAAAGTGGTCGGCATCCGCAATCAGGCATTGAAGAAAGGCGTGAAATTTGAAGATTTGGTTAAAACCTATTCCTATGGCGAACAGGACAAAACTTCCGACCGACCGGGGTATATCGGCTGGATGTCGGGAATGCGTTTAGCGCCGATCTTGGAACTGGCGTTGGCAAATACGCCGGTAGGGAAAATTTCAGCGCCGATCCGCACGCCGCAAGGTTATTATCTGATAAAAATTCATGATCGGAAAAAAGATTTGGGCGAAGTGCATGCAGCGCATATTTTGCTCCGTTTAGACGCCGATGCGGATACGGTACAAGTTGCCGATGTCAATGCCAAATTAGCCGAAATTCAACAACGCCTGAAAGCCGGAGACTCGTTTGCCGAATTGGCGAAAGAATATTCACAAGACACAGGTACGGCGCAAAACGGCGGCGATTTGTCGTGGTTCGGTTTCGGACAAATGGTGTCGGAATTTAATACCGCCGTTTATGCACTGAAAGACAGCGGTGATGTTTCGTTACCCGTCAAAACGCGATTCGGCTACCATCTGATTCAACTCTTGGGCAAACGTCCCGATCCGAGCTTGGCGCAACTCCGCCATAATATCGAAGACAAATTGGAAAGTACCGGCTATCTGCCCGCGCTCTATCAACCGAGCATCAATGAGTTGAAAGCCGAATACGGTTTTCAACAGAACGCGGCAACCGTCGGCAAATTGCAGTCGGCGGCACAAACCGTTTATCCGACCGACAGTCTGTTCCTTGCACAGTTCGGTAGCGACAACGAAACGCTTTTCACCGTTCAGAATCAGCCGGTTAAAGTATCGGAATTTATCGCATGGTTGCAAGAAAAAAATCCTGCCCGCAACTCAAACAATATTCTGTTTCGTTTAAAAGACAGAAACACTTTCAACCTTTCGACCGAAGCGCTGCAAGAAAAATTAGACCTTTTCACCTTTCAGAAATTGATTGACCTCAAATTCAATCACCTGATGCAGGAATACCGCGACGGGATATTGCTCTTTGCCGTCAAAAATAATGACGTCTGGGAAAAAGCGCAAAATGATACCGAAGGACTTGAAAAATTCTTTGCCGCCGATCCCGCCAAATATGCTTGGGATGAGCCGCATTGGAAAGGCTATATCGTATTGACCAAAGACGCCAAAGCACAAAAGAAAATGCAGAAAGCCATCAAAAATATGTCCTGCGAAGACGCCGCTGCCTATTTGAAAGCCAATTATGTCAATGCCAACGATTCGCTGTCGCTGATCAAAATCGAAAAAGGATTGTTCACCAAAGGACAAAGCCAATTTGTAGATGAAGAAATTTTCAAAACAGGCAAAAAAGCAGAACTTCCGAAAGAATATGCCGGTTACTTTTTGACAGGCAAATACCTGCCGGACATCCCCGAAAGTTATGCCGACGTCAAAGGCTTGGTCGTTACCGATTATCAGGATTATCTCGAAGTCGAATGGCTGAAACAGCTGAACGCCAAATATCCGATTATTATTTACCGAGAACGTCTCGAACATATCAAATAACAGGATGAAATCTATCATTGCAATTATTTTTTCATTGACGGCGATAGCAAATGTTGCCGTTTGGGCGCAGGACAATGTCATTGACGAAGTCGTGTGGATCGTAGGCGACGACGCAATTCTGCGCTCCGACGTCGAAAAAGTGCGACTCGAATTTCAACAGCAAGAAATCCCCGTTACAGGCGATCCCTATTGCTATATTCCCGAACAGATGGCGATTCAAAAACTCTATCTGCATCAGGCTTTGCTCGACAGTATCGACTTCCCCGATTCACGTTTCTATTCCTACGTCGAAAACCGTCTGAATATGATAATTGACAATGCCGGATCGCGTGAAAAATTGGAAGAATGGATAGGCAAACCGATAGAAGTCTTCCGCAATGAGCTGCGCAAGTCGGCAAAAGAACAGGAAATCATCCGTGCCGTACAACAAAAAATCGTTGGTAGCGTGAAGGTAACCCCCACCGACGTCAGGACTTTCTTCAACCGCATACCAAAAGACAGTCTGCCGATGATTCCTACCACCGTCGAAGTCGAAATCCTGACACAATCGCCAAAAATCGCCATCGAAGAAATAGACGACATCAAACGCACCTTGCGCGACTTTACCGAGCAGATTACTTCGGGCAAACGTGATTTTGCCTCACTCGCCCGCGTCTATTCGGAAGACAAAAGCAATAATTTTCGCGGTGGTGAAATGGGCTTCGTCGGAAAAGCCGAATTGGTGCCTGAATTTGCCGCCGCCGCCTTTGAACTCAACGATCCGAAAAAAGTATCACGCATCGTCGAAACAGAATACGGCTATCACATCATCCAGCTCATCGAAAAACGCGGCGACCGCATCAATGCGCGACATATCCTGATCAAACCTCGTGTGTCGCAGGCAGCTATAGATACCACCATGATGCGGATGGATTCGATTCGCACCGATATCGTTGAACATAAAAAATTCACGTTTGAAGAAGGCGCCCGCTGGCTTTCCGACAACAAAGAAACCTATAACAACAACGGCTTGATGGTCAATCAGGGCAAGCCGACCGAACCGGCTTCTGTCCGTGTCGGCACAGCGCGATTCTCAATGAGCGAATTGCCGCCCGAAATCGCCAAAGTGGTCTATGATATGCAGGTCGGCGACGTTTCCAAACCTTTTACCATGATCAACAGTCAGGACAAAGAGGTCGTCGCTATCGTCAAACTGAAATCACGCACCGAAGGACACCGCGCCAGCCTCTCCGAAGACTATCAAACGCTGAAAGGTATGGTCGAAGATGAAAAACAACAACAAATCCTCGACGAATGGTTGCATAAAAAACAACAGGAAACCTATACGCGCATCAACGAAAATTGGAAAAATTGCGACTTCCAGAAAAAAGGATGGAAATTTAACTGATGACTTGTGAAATACAAGAGTTTACTGATAATCGGATGCTGTGTCCTGACTTTGATGTGTCAGGCATTGACGCCCCGACCTTCCGGTTCCGGCAATAGAACCCGTATTATCCTCGAAAATTCAGATTCAACCATCTATTCCGAAAGCCTTGCCCCCGATAAGTTTTTTCTCTATGGCAATGTGGAATTTAGCCACGACAGCGCCCGACTCTATTGCGACAGCGCCTATCTTTATCAAAATACCAATTCTTTGGAAGCCTTCGGCAATGTGCTTGTCGAACAGGGCGATACGCTCTTCATCTATGGCAGTTATCTGATTTACGAAGGCGATACGAAAATTGCCAAGATGCGCGAAAATGTGCGTATGGAACACGACCGCGCTACCTTGTTTACCGAAAATTTGGATTTTGACCGCAATCGCAATCTGGGATACTTCTTCGACGGCGGACTGATGGTCGATTCGGTCAATGAACTGACGTCGGTTTACGGGCAGTATTCTCCTGATAATCACGTCGCTACCTTCCGCAATACCGTCGTGCTGACCAATCCGCAATTCGTGCTGACCTCCGATACGCTGGAATATGCTACCGACTCGAATATCGCGACAATATTAGGACCGGCAGTCATCGCATCCGACAGCGGCTATATCCATTCTTCGCTCGGAACATACAACACCAATACGCAGCAGGCAACACTCTATTTGCGCTCGACCGTCTATTCCAAAGACGGAACCCGCTCGCTCACCGCCGACACCCTGTTTTATAATCGGGAAACAGCGCTCGGCGAGGCATTTCACAATATTTTGATGAAAGACACGCTGCAAAATGTCGCACTGACCGGTCATTACGGCTACTTCAACGACGCCGACAATTACGCTTTTGTAACCGATTCGGCACAGTTTATCGAGTTCTCGCAACGCGATTCGCTTTTTTTGCATGCCGATACTTTGCAGATGCGTTCGATAGATGACCACCGCGAACTGAAAGCTTTTCACGGTGTCAGATTTTATCGAATCGACCTGCAAGGCGTTTGCGATTCGCTGCATTTCAATACCCAAGATTCGATTTTGTATATGATCAACCATCCGGTATTGTGGAACAACAGCAATCAAATCACAGGCGACACCATCAAAATCATCTTCAACGACTCGACGGTAGAACGGGTGCATGTCATCGACCGCGCATTTTCGATTGAACAGCTCGACAGCACTTATTTCAATCAGGTCAAAGGGCGATTATTGACTGCTTATTTTACGGCAGGCGAACTCTCGCGGGTGGACGTCGAAGGCACAACGGAATCGATCTATTATCCTTTGGAAGAACACGGCACGGAATTTGTCGGACGCAACCGCACGGAAAGTCCCAATATGAGCATTTTTGTTGAAAATCGCAAGCCGGTCAGAATCTGGTGGGACGCCGCCAAAGGCGAAATGTTGCCGATCCCCGACCTGCATCCCGACCAAAAATTTCTCAAAGATTTCGTTCATCTCGATTACCTGCGCCCTTTGAATAAGTGGAGCATCTTCTCGGAAATTGTCCCAAAAGCCGAAGATATGCCCGCTCCGCCGAGAAAAAGGAGACGGTGAAGGTCAATTCTGTTTTTTTTATTACTTTTGCAAGCTAAAAACGAAATAAAAATGATGCTTTTGGAAGACGAAATAAAACGGAGCTGTCAGGTTTTGCAACAGGGAGGCGTGATCCTCTATCCTACCGATACGGTGTGGGGCATTGGTTGCGACGCCTGTAACAGGGATGCCGTCGCGAGAATCTACAAAATCAAGCAGCGGGAAGACAGCAAATCGATGCTGGCGTTGATAGACTCTCCGACACAGTTGTACCGTTATGTGGCGGAGGCGCCGGATATTGCTTTAGACTTGATGGCGGTATCCGACCGACCGCTGACCATCATTTATTCCAACGCTCGAAATGTGGCACCCAATCTGCTTGCTGCCGACGGATCGTTGGGAATCAGAGTAACGACCGAACCGTTTTCGCAAGCGCTGTGCCGCAGTCTGAAAAGACCGGTGGTATCGACTTCCGCCAATATCAGCGGGCAACCGGCGCCGACAATCTTTTCGGAAATCAGCGAGACAATTCGCCAAGCAGTAGATTATATCGTGGATTATCGACGCAACGACACGACCAAAAGCCACCCATCGTCCATCATCAAATTAGAAAATAACGGCATTATAAAAATTATCAGACCATGAGAACACGGCGACAATTATTGAAATATCTGCTATCGGACTGGCTGACGACAGCTGTAGCGTGGTTTATCTTCAACTGTATCCGCTATTATTTGGTTGCTTATGTTGAATTTGACACTTTGGCATCGTTTATGAGCTATAAAGTGGTCGTCGGGGGGCAGATCCTGATTCCATTTGTGTGGTTGGCGCTGCATTATTATTCGGGTTACTACAACAAACCATTGGAAAGGTCGCGCTTATCGGAATTTTTCACGACTTTACAAACTGTTTTTTTCGGCTCGCTCATCATCTTTTTTGTGGTGCTGCTCAATCAGTTACCGGAGTCGTTTCAGGTGTATTACGAACAATTTTTCTTCCTGTTTTCCCTGACTTTCGTTTTGACTTATAGCGGAAGGCTGTGGATCACATTGAACGCTACGAAAAAAATCCACAACCGAGAATGGGCAATTCGCGCTTTGATTTTAGGCGATGGCGAAAAGGCGCAACTGACTAAAAAAGAATTGGATAAGCCTTCCAACGCTATCGGTTATGATATTTTGGGATTGCTGCCGCTGTCAGATCTCGACCGGTTGGGAAAATATATCAAAGAAAAGCATGTCGAGGAACTGATTGTCGCCATTGATTCCGATAAGGAAGAAAGCTTGTTGAACCTGTTGTATTCGCTCTATCAATACAAATTGCCCATCAAATTGCCGGTCAGTTATTCCAAACTGCTGACCGGCGGCGTCAAATTGAAGACCATTGCCGGTTTTCCGCTGATAGATGTAACGGCAAATCATTTTTCAGAAGCTGAGAAGAACATCAAAATCACGATCGATAAAGTGGTTTCGGTGATGGTGTTAGTGTTTTTTTCGCCGATCTATCTCTATTTGATGCTACGGGTGAAATTGGATTCTTCCGGACCCGTATTTTTTCGGCAAACCCGAATCGGGCTGGGCGGAAAACCTTTTGTGATGTATAAATTTCGTACCATGAAAAGCGACGCGGAAGAGGAAGGTCCGGCACTGTCGTCGATGGATGATGAACGGGTTACGCCCTTCGGAAAAACGATGCGCAAATATCGTTTGGACGAGTTGCCGCAGTTCTGGAACGTTTTGAAAGGCGATATGTCGATTGTTGGTCCCCGTCCCGAACGAAAATATTACATTATGCAAATTGTCCGTCAAGCGCCCTGTTTTTATCTGTTACACAATGTGCGACCGGGAATTACATCGTGGGGGATGGTGAAATTCGGTTATGCCTCGACCGTGCCGCAAATGATTGAGCGGATGCAATACGACATTCTATACTACGAAAACATGTCGCTGGGGTTAGATCTGAAAATCCTGATTTATACCATCAAAACGATCATCACCGGCAAAGGCGTATAATTTTATTCGTCGAGCGGCAACATCGAAGCGGGGATCTCCTTGCTTGATTTCAAGCCCAAATTTTTGAGTTTCATAGCTTGGGTAACCAAATTGCCACTACCAACATTCAGCTGATTCATCGCATTTGTATATGCCTGTTGGGTGCGCGTAATATGTTTTCCTACTTCGTCGAGCGTGCCGACAAAACCGACAAATTTTTCGTACATCAATTCGCCGCGTTTCACAATCTCCATCGCATTGCGGCTTTGCTGTTCGCGTTTCCAGAGGTCAGCCATCAGTTTCAGGCAAGCAATCAGATTGGTCGGGCTGATGAGCAAAATCCGTTTGGAATAAGCATAGTTCCACAGATTGTTATCGTTCTGAATAGCAGTCAGATAGGCTGGTTCTATCGGCACAAACATCATTGTAAAATCGAGCGACTGTTCCATGTTGTCGTATTGTTTTCGGCTCAACTCGTCGATATGGCTGTACAGCGATTTCAGATGTTCGTTCAGGTGAATGGCTTGTTCGTCGGGGTTTTCCGATGATGAGAAGCGCTCGTAGGCGGTCAGCGACACTTTGGAGTCGATGATAATCACGCGATTGTCGGGCAATTTGACAATCACATCGGGGCGCAGATTTTTGCCTTCCTCGTTTTGGATGGTATGTTGCAGAAAATATTCGCGGTCTTTTACCAATCCCGAATGTTCCAAAATGCTTTCCAAAATCATTTCACCCCAGTTGCCCTGTTTTTTGGCTTGTCCTTTGAGGGCAGTTGCCAAATTGTTGGCTTCGCTGCTGACGCGATTGGTTTGTTCGACCAATTCTTTCACTTTTTCTTCGAGCGAGAACCGCTGTTTGGACTCTTTGTCGTAAGTTTCTTCGACTTTCTTTTTGAAACTGTCTAAATTGTCGCCCAAAGGTTTCAGGATCGCCTCGATATTGCTTTTGTTCAGCGCGGTAAATTTATCGGATTTTTCTTCAAAAATTTTCGCAGCGATTTTTTCAAATTGCAGTTGCGCCATTTTTTGCATTTCGATGATTTCCTCTTTTTGCGTCGCTAATTTTTCCGACAGTGCTTTTCCGGCGGCTTTTTCTTCCGCCAAAGCAATGTTCAAATGGCTGATTTCCTGCGTTTTTGCCTCAAAATCTTGCGTCTGTTTTTCCAATGCCTTCGCCAAATCTTCTTTTTTCGATTTCAGCTGTGTCCGCAAGTTGGCGATCACCACCAGCAAAGCGCCAATCACGCCAATTCCTATTCCAATATATACTCCATTCATCACTAATCACTAATCACTAATCACTAATCACTAATCACTAACCACTAATCACTAACCACTAATCACTAATTTCATACCGCCACTTCCCCCTTGATATGCGGATGCGGGTCGTAGCCTTCCAAAACAAAATCCTCGTATTGGAAGTCAAAAATATTCTTGACTGCCGGATTAATTTTCATCACCGGCAGGGGGCGCGGCTCACGTGTCAGTTGCAATTCGACCTGTTTCAAATGATTGCTGTAGATATGCGCATCGCCGAGCGTATGCACAAAATCGCCTGTCTGTAAGCCGGTTACCTGCGCCATCATTTGCAATAACAAAGCATACGAGGCGATATTAAACGGGACGCCCAGAAAGATATCGGCGCTACGTTGATAGAGTTGCAGCGACAACTTGCCGTCGCTCACATAAAACTGAAAAAAGCAATGGCAGGGCGGCAGTTTCATATTGGGGATATCACCCACATTCCACGCGCTGATAATGATGCGGCGGGAATCGGGATTGTGGCGGATGGTTTCGACAGCTTCCGTGATTTGGTCGATCGTTTCGCCCTTGTAGCCCTGCCACGACCGCCATTGTGCGCCATAGACCGGACCCAAATTGCCCTGATCATCCGCCCATTCATTCCAGATGCGGACGCCGTGATCATTCAGATATTTGATATTGGTATCGCCCTGCAAAAACCAGAGCAATTCGTAGATGATCGATTTCAGATGCAGTTTTTTGGTCGTCAGCAACGGAAATCCTGCCGACATATCAAAGCGCATTTGATAACCGAAAACACTGACGGTGCCGACGCCGGTACGGTCTTCTTTGCGTGTTCCGTTAGCGAGAACGTATTGTAATAAATCCAAATATTGTTTCATGAATAGATAGTCCCGTTGGCAAATGTGCAACGGGGCAACAAATTTCGGAAAAATTTCGGAGATATGCAAGAGACGGAGGGTTATTTTTCATGCTACTGAGGTTGTTTTGTTGTTGATGAGGTAAAAATGAGGTTTTTTCAAGGGTTCCCGCGTCAAGCGCAGGATGACGCGGTCATTAATCACTAATCACTTTAAAATACATTAATTTAAGTCAAATCACACTAATTCTGAAAAAAATTCACGTTTCAATACTTTTTTTTCTCGTTTTGATACCAAACTGTCCATTTTTTCCCCTTACCTTTACCGAAAAAATTGCATGAGTTAAATCAAATCAACAATAAAACGTAATGAAAAAGTTAATCAAGCTATTAGTAGCCACGCTGGTTTTGTTGCCAATGTGCCTGCAAGGACAAGACAAGCTGATGTGTTTATACCGGAACGGCGAAGTGATATATCAGCGCGAAGTGTCGTACATCGACAGCATTCTGTTTGAAACTGTTGGCGTTGCAAAATATTTCTCGGTGTATTTAATTTTTCCGCTTTAAATTCAACGCTGTTCAATGAAGCCGTTTCCGCTATCGACAGTGTGAGATTTTTCTCAAACTATATGCCGGTTTGCCAAACATACCCCTCCGACGATGTGGCTACCGGCAGCACTTATGCCACCGGATTGAAAGCTGCCGTTAATGTATTTGGAAATCCTGCTTATATCGAGAAGGGTTTTTGTTATAGCGCGACCAACTACCTTCCTACTGTTGCAGATACAAAATATATGGTGGGCGGCAATTTCGCTAACTGTTTGACGGGCGCCTTGGAATGTTACAATACCTCTATATATGGTTTGACTCCCAATACCACCTATTATTATCGGGCTTATATTTTGAGTGAAACAGGAATCAGTTACGGAAATATTTACTATTTTACCACAACCATAGACGACCCCGCAGTAGTTACGACCGCCGATGTAAGCAATATCACCGCTACGGGGGCAACGCTAAATGGGGCTATCGTGATCGAAGGCAATCCCGCCTATACGGAAAAAGGTTTTTGTTATAACATGAGTCCTGATCCTACCATATATATGAATAAAAAGGAAGTCATCGGCGAAGGAACAGGCTCTTTTTCTTATCAACTGACAGAACTGTCTCCCCGTTCAAAATACTATGTGCGGGCTTATGCCATTCAAAACGGCAATACCATTTACGGCAATGAAGTTGATTTTATTACAACTGCACCTCTTTCCGATGTGGCTGAAGTTACTACCTCTGCCGTAACCAATATCGCGGCTTCAACGGCTACTTTTAATGCCATTATCACCAATGAAGGCAATCCTGCCTATACGGAAAAAGGTTTCTGTTATGACACCGATCCCAATCCGACGACTTCGCATTATAGACAGCAGGTAAGCGGTAGCGGAACAGGCGCTTACTCTTATTCGGGGGCATATTTGACGGCAAATACGAAATACTATGTGCGGGCTTATCTCCGGCAGAATGGCAATACGATTTATGGCAATCAAGTGGAATTTACAACTGCCGCATACACGGCTGCAGCGGAAGTTACTACTTCCGGCGCAGCAGACATCACGGCTACGGAGGCTACGCTGACGGGACAGATCAGTTATGAAGGCATTCCTGCCTACACAGAACGCGGTTTCTGTTATGCTACAAGTCCGAATCCCACCACCGCGAATAATAAATCGGAAGTAAGCGGTAGCGGCAGCGGCTCTTACTTTTATACCGTAACAGGTTTGGCTCCAAATACGAAATATTATGTGAAGACTTATCTGATTTGGAATGGCAATACTGTTTACGGCAATGAAGTTGAATTTACAACAGCTGTCCTTGTTCCCGAAATCTATACCAGTCAGGTAACAAATATCACTGCAACAGCGGTTACGCTCAATGCACGTATTTCCAATGTCGGCGTCCCTGCCTACACTGAGCGCGGTTTCTGTTATAACATAGATTTTACGCCTACTATTTCCACGAATAAGATAGAAGTAAGCGGTAACGAAAGTGGCGCTTATGCTTATCAACTGACCGGATTAACCGCCAATACATCCTACTATGTCTCTGCTTATGTCATTCAGGAAGGTATTGTTTATTACGGACAGATACGGCAATTTAAAACGGCAGCGATTCCTGCGGTAGTTACGACAGATGCGGTAACAAATATCACTTATGTAGGGGCGACTTTCAATGGAACTGTTAGCGTTGAAGGCACTCCACCTTACACAGAACGCGGTTTCTGTTATAAAACAAGTCCTAATCCCACCGTCGCAAATAATCAAATTAAAGTCAACGGTAGCGGAACAGGCGCATATTCTTACAATAATACTGTCGGTTTGAGCGCCAATCAGACCTACTATCTGCGGGCTTATGTCTATCAAGACGGCGTTTATATTTATGGCAATGAAGTTGAATTTACAACCGGCGCCATTCCTGTGGGTATTTCTACAAATGCGGCAACCAATATCACTTATACGGGCGCTACCCTGAATGCAGCCATCAATAATTTAGGCACTCCTGCCTATACTGAGCGCGGATTCTGTTACGGCACAAGCCAACATCCGACTACCTCGAATAATAAAATTGCAGTAACCGGCAGCGGATTGGGCGCTTACTCCTATAATCTGACAGGCTTGATGACCGGTACCAAGTACTATGTGCGGGCTTATGCTATTCAAAATGGCGCTCCGACTTATGGCGAGGAAATTTCATTTACTACCGCTGTCTATAATATCGAACCGGAAATGGCTTATGTCATCGGCGGTACCGTTACAATGAACGATGCAACGGTGGCGCTTGCCGACTTCCGGATAGGAAAATATGAGGTAACACAAAAGTTGTGGTGGGAAGTGATGGGCAGTTGGTCTGGTACGGCGCCAAGCAGCGCTTATGGCGTGGGCGACGATTACCCGATGTATAATGTCAGTTGGACGGATATTGTAGGCACCACAGGCGCCTCTTATACCGAGCGAGGCGTTACTTACTATGCCGATGGCTTCTGCTATAAATTATATCAATTAACCGGCAAAAAATATCGCTTGCCCACCGAAGCCGAATGGCAATATGCTGCCAATGGCGGAGATGCTTTACACAATTACACTTACAGCGGAAGCAACACCATTGGCGACGTCGCTTGGTATAACCTTAACAGCAGCAGTAAAACACATCCTGTAGGTACGAAGGCTACCAATCTAATCGGCATATATGGCTTGGGCGATCAAACCTATGATATGAGTGGCAATGTATATGAGTGGTGCGGCGACTGGTATGGCAGTTCCTTCCCAAGTGGCGCCAATCCCACAGGTGCGACATCAGGAACCTACCATGTGTATCGCGGCGGCGGATGGGACAGCAGCGCAGCTAATTGCACCGTTTCTAATCGCAGCTATGCTACGCCCGGCACTCGCAACAACAACTTGGGTTTCCGTTTGGTCTATAATCCGTAAAATTCAATTGTAGAAAATCACTAAAAATTTAAAGATATGAATACGAAACAGTTTTTCTTTTTATGCGCCGTAAGCCTGTGGTCGTTGACCGCAGCCGCGCAAAGTAACGATTATTTGTGGGTAAATAAAACCGACGGTTCGTCTGTGTCATTTGCCCTCGACAATCTGCAAAAAATCACGTTCACGGACGACGACATCGTCGTTACACCTCTCGCAGCCACTGCGCAAACTTTTGCGTTTGCAGCAGTGCAGAAACTTACGTTTGAAGATAGTCCGACGGCGATTGTTTCGCCCTCGCAACAGTCCCAAACATCTCTCATCTATTTCAATTCGCAATCAAAAGAGATTGTGATTGAAAGCGAAAAAGCAATCGGCAATGTGGCGATTTATGACCTGATGGGGCGTGTCGTAAATATTCCATTTTTCAAAAAAATGGAATATTTAACCACCATCAACGTGTCGCACCTTCCCGCAGGCGTTTATATCGTGAAAACAGCCGACAGCGTTAAAAAATTAATAATTAACAATTAATAATTAACAATTTTTTCAAAATGAAAAAGTTATTTCTTCTGGTTACAGTTTTGACAGTAACCCTCTCTGCTTTCGCGCAGAGTAAAAAAATTGAACTCTATCGCGGCAACACGGTTGTTTTTTCTGCCGATGTAGCCACTATTGACAGTGTGAAATTCAGGGATTCAGCCGGCATCGAGAATGAAACCTTCACTGTGGGCGGCGTTTCCTTCAAAATGGTCAATGTCGAGGGCGGCACGTTCACTATGGGCGCAACCGCCGAGCAGGGCAGCGATGCCGACAGTGACGAGTTGCCGACACACAACGTAACTTTGAGCAGTTTTGCCATCGGGCAGACCGAAGTAACACAGGCGCTCTGGCTTGCGGTAATGGGTGCACACAACGAGACGCAGAATCGCGGCAGTGGCGACAACTATCCCGAACATTATGTCTCATGGAACGACATTGTCGGCACAGCGGGCAGCACCGGTTATACCGTCAACGGCATCGACTACAAGACCGACGGTTTTTGCTACAAGTTGAGTCAGTTGGTTGGCGGCGGCAAACAGTTCTGCCTCCCTACCGAAGCGCAGTGGGAATATGCAGCCCGCGGCGGCAATCAGTCGGCAGGATATAAATACAGCGGCAGCAACACGATTGATAATGTTGCGTGGTATTACGAAAACAGCGGCGCAGCAGAAGGCAATTACACTTCCCACGAGGTTGCAACCAAGCAGGCAAACGAACTCGGTATCTACGATATGAGCGGCAACCTTTGGGAATGGTGCAGCGACTGGTATGGCAGTTACAGCAGCACGGCGCAGACCAATCCTACAGGTGCTGATGCGGGTCTTTTCCGCGTGCCTCGCGGCGGCGCGTGGAGCGCTGGTGCGAGGGGATGTCGCGTTTCGTTCCGCAGCATCGACAGCTCCTCCAATCGCGACGACGTCCGTGGCTTCCGCCTTGCCCTGTCCCTGTAGTTTACTGCGCATAGATGTTTAATCTATGTTTTAAGCGAGGGAGGAAACGGATTTGACCGTGAGTGCAGCGACGTAGCGAAACGGAGTGAGCGACTACCTCGGCAGGAGCAGCATCTACCGCAAGAACGGATTTTCCGTGCGTTGCGTCGCATAATAAAAATGCCCGTCAGTGTCCGCCGGTTGTTCCGCCCAAGCGTTCCACGATGCATCACCCCCCAGATTCATCTGAGGAGAGGAGCAAATATGCAATTAAACCTGTTAGGTCTTTAAGACCTAACAGGTTTAAATTCAGCGAATTATAACAATTTTTACTTTATCAAATCCACTCTTCCTTTCACTTCGGTCAGCACCGCCTTCGCGATTGAGGGCGAAACTTCTTCGTAGTGAGAGAACGACATTGTGCTGGTTGCACGTCCGGAAGTGATTGTACGCAAGGCCGTTACGTAGCCGAACATTTCTGCCAGCGGAGCGTGAGCCTTCACAATACGTGCGCCGGTGCGGCTGGTATCCATACCTTCGACCTGACCGCGACGTTTGTTCAAGTCGCCAATCACGTCGCCCATACTTTCTTCGGGCGTGATGACTTCGATGCGCATAATCGGCTCTTTCAGAACGGGTCCCGCTTTTTCGCAGGCGTTCTTAAATGCCTGAATGGCGCAAATCTCGAACGACAACTGGTCGGAGTCAACCGGGTGGAACGAACCGTCGATGACGGTAACTTTCAGTTTATCAAGCGCATAACCGGCAAGTACGCCGTTTTTCATTGCACGCTGGAAACCTTTCTGTATCGAAGGTATATATTCTTTCGGAATATTTCCGCCCTTGACTTCGTCAACGAATTGCAATTCGCCTTCAAACTCTTTGTCGGCGGGCTCTACGCGAACAATCATATCGGCAAATTTACCGCGACCGCCGGTCTGTTTCTTATAAACTTCACGAAGTTCAACCGATTTGGTAATCGATTCTTTATAAGATACTTGCGGACGTCCCTGATTACATTCGACCTTAAATTCGCGTTTCAGACGGTCGATAATAATTTCGAGGTGGAGTTCGCCCATACCCGAAATGACGGTCTGACCGGTTTCTTCGTCGGTTTTAACGGTAAACGTCGGGTCTTCTTCAGCGAGTTTGCCAAGTCCGATGCCGAGTTTGTCCAAGTCTTTCTGCGTTTTAGGCTCAACGGCAATACCAATCACGGGTTCGGGGAAATCCATCGATTCGAGAACGAGCGGATGATTTTCGTCGCAAAGCGTGTCGCCGGTGCGAATATCTTTGAAACCTACGCCTGCGCCGATGTCGCCGCAACCGATAAATTCCTTCGGATTCTGTTTGTTGGAGTGCATCTGGAAAAGTCGCGAGATGCGTTCTTTTTTGCC
>JAISUM010000066.1 GCA_031272095.1 Candidatus Symbiothrix sp.
TCATTTCGTCCTCCCAATCCGTCATTTCGTCACTCCCTGACGTCATTTGGTAAAAAACGGCAAAATTTGCTTGGTTAAGAAAAATTTTATATCTTCCTTTGCAGCGTGTAAACGAATGAATGTTTGCACGCTTTTTGGGTTTATAATCATTAATATACAATAATATGAAACCGATTTTTTCTTTCAGAACAATTTGCACTTCCCTTGCTATTCTCTTGGCAAGCGCAAGTTTGCAGGCGCAGACCGCAGATGCTTACGAGCCGAATGACGCGCTCGAAACGGCTACCCAACTGCCGGTCGCTATCGTTAATGGCACAGATACGGTGAAAACCGTCAATGCCTCCTGCCACGTCTCGACCGATGTGGATTACTATTTTATGGTCGTGCCTTACGGCGCAACAATGTTTAAAGCGCGGCTGCACGACAGTTACCAGCCCGGCGACGGCAACACCTACACGTGCGACGCCAAGTTTAATTATTCAATAGATGGCGGCGCAACTTGGAGCGGATGGACAGACACCTCTATGGGTAGTTTTGTCGGAATCTCGGGCGATACCGTGTATTTTAGCGTAACGCCATATTCTTCTACCCGTTCCGGCACTTACGCTTTGGAGGTCTATTTTGCCGCCGACGCCAACGAGCCGAACAACACGCCGCAGACCGCTACGCTGCTGCCTTTCGCTTTTGCGGCTAACGATTCGGCATCTGTCAAAACAAGCAATACGCTGCTCCACATTGCGGGCGACGTAGATTATTTTCGCGTCAATCTTCCCGCACGCAACGCCGATGTTACCGCATTTTTCACCGCAAAACTGAAAAACGCTTACTTTGAATCGGAAAGCATTTACAATTTGAATGGCAAGTTTTCGTATTCGCTCGACGGCGGCGCCACCTGGTCGAATCAGACCTACTCGCAATTCGGCACGCCGCTGCACATTCCCAATCATTGCAACTATATTTTATTTAAGGTAGAAGGTTATTCTTCATCAGCGTTGGGCACTTACTCTTTGGAAGTCAATGCCTTTCTGCAAACGATTCCGGTGAATGATGTTTATGAGCCAAACGACAACGTGGCGAATGCTACCGTTTTAACTGCAACTTGGACTGACAACATCGCGCAGATAATCACCGACACTGCCAATATGCACCTCGGTTCCGACCTCGACTTTTACCGTATCGACCTGCCTGAAAGTCAGACGCGGATGATACAGTTTAAAATAACGCCTTACTACAATAGCAATTATATCTGCTACCTCTATTCGTTTGACGGCGGCGCAACTTGGAGCAGTCGCTCATTCAGCCGAATGAACGAGTATGTGGATGTGCCTTACGGATGCAACACGCTGTACATTCAGGCGCAAGCATACAGTTCTTCTTATCTTGGCAGATACGGTTTGCAAATCGACTTGCGCTATGCTTCCGACAACGATTATTGGTGGCGCGTAAGCGCAGATACGCTGTATATCAACGGGCAGGGCGCCACGCCCGATTATGCCAACACCGGTCAAATCCCTTGGTACGGAGTGCGCAACACGATAAAGCACGTTGTGGTAGGACAGGGAATTACCGGCATCGGGCGCGCTGTGTTTTACGGTTTGCAGAAAGCCGAAACCATCGACTTGCCCGCCAACATCACTACGATTGGCGTTTCGGCATTTGAATATACCGACAGTTTGAAAACCATCGCGTTGCCTGCGGCATTGGCAACGATAGGCAGCGAGGCGTTCCGATATTCGGGAATAACTTCTATCACCATTCCCGACGGCATTGTGGCTTTGCCAAACAACGCATTTTATCAGTGCCGCAAGTTAAGCAATGTACAGTTGCCCGCTACACTGACAAGCATCGGCAATGGCGCATTTTCTTATTGCGACAGTTTACGGAATATTGTGCTGCCTCCGTCGCTGACGGTGATTGGCAGAGAGGCGTTTAGAAGTTGTTCCAACCTGACTTCTATTCATTTGCCAGCCAATTTGCTTACGATAGGCGCTATGGCTTTTTATGGGTCGGGCTTGAAAACGGTCAATATTCCGCCGCTACTCACTACGGCAAACCAAGCATTTTGCTATTGCCCGCTCGAAACGGTAACTTTCGACAACGGTTGTTTGGCAATTCCCGAACGGACTTTCCAAGCTTGCCCTTCGCTTGCCAATGTAACCATTTCAACAACTGTTACAAATATAGGGGTGGACGCTTTTTATAATTGTCCGAAACTGAAAAACTTCAATTTCCACAATTCGCTGACCACGATAGGAAACGGCGCATTTTATAATACCGCTCTGCAAACGGTGGTCATTCCCAACAGCGTAACCACGCTTGGCAATGACGTTTTCAATCATTGCGATTCGCTGGTGTCGGCTACGATAGGTACGGGCATTACTACTTTGAGCAACAACACTTTTTATAATTGCGCTGCTTTAGCGAGCGTCAGTTTGCCCGAAGGACTTACCGCAATAGGGCAAAGTGCTTTTTACGGCGCCAAATCGCTGACGCAAATCACGCTGCCTGCCTCGCTGACCTCAATCGGCTATTGTGCGTTTCAATCTTCGGGCTTGACAGCGGTCAGTATCCCTGAAAATGTGCGGGCAATGGGCGCTTACTGCTTTGCCAACTGTTCGGCGCTCACCACTTTTTCGGCGGCAAACGGCATCACCTATCTGGGCGTCAGAGCATTCGCTAACGACAGCGCATTGGTAAATGTGTCGTTGCCCGCCTCGCTCACCGTGATTGACGACAATGCCTTCAATTCCTGCGTCAATCTGACAAGCATTGTGTTGCCGCAGCGCGTAGCGAGAATTTACAGCAGCGCGTTTTATCATTCGGGCATCACGGCAATCACCATTCCGAGTTCGGTTACGTATATCGACGGCAGCGCTTTTGAGGGCTGCACGGGGCTTACGGAGATTGCTGTACCGTCAAGCACAACCGGCATTGGCGGCAGCGCGTTTGCGAATTGCACCAACTTGCAGCAGGCACGATTTTCGCGCTCGTCGGCGCCCTCGTTCAGTAGTTCCAATCATTTTGCGGGTTGTTTGGCATTAGATACGATATGGGTGCCGCAGGGTGCAATGGGTTCGTATGTTTCAGCCCTTTCGGGCAAACTGCCTGCCCGCACGCCTGCAACGGTGATTGCCGAAATGGGCGTGTCGCAGCAGATACCCAATATTGCCAACGTGCAACCGCCTTTTGCTACTTACCACACGCAGTATTCCTATCCGCTCTATGTTACCGGAGTCGATACCATCGTTTGGGAAGTAATCGACGGCGTATTGCCGCAGGGCTTGTCGCTCGACTCGGCAGGCGTCATCAGCGGCTACCCCACCGAAGTGGGCAATTTCACCTTCACCGTGAAAGCGAGCAACTCCTTCGGCGACGACACGCAAGTGATTCATTTTGGCGTGCAGCAGAAAAATGTAGGCGGCGGCGTCTTCACTTTCCTGCACGAATTTAGTTATACAGGACTGCCGATTATGCCCAACGAAAACGATTTCGTCTATGTTTTGGGTGAAGATACACTGGTCTATGGCACGGATTATACCTTCAATCTGTCGGCATATTACAACAATATCAACAAAGGCAACAATGCGTATTTTTATATTTACGGTATCGGCAATTTCAAAAGTTATACCCATTCGTATTTCACGATAGGCAAAGCCGATTATACTTATACGATTCCCGCCACGATTGCCGTGCAGCAGGGAAACGGTTTGGACGATATAGCCGAAGATGTGCCGAAAACAGCCACCGGTTTGCTCAATCAGCAGGTTACGGGCGCGACTTCGTGGTACAGCAATGCCGAGCGCAGCCTTGTCGCTGTGGATACCGATTTGAGCAGTTTGTCGTTGGGCGCATCCACCACGCTGTATTGGACGTTTCAGCCCGACAGTGTGAAAAACGCCAACTATACCGGTCAGCCGAAAATGGGCGCTACGCAATTCACGGCTGCCAATCTGCCGCCTTTGGTCTATTCGGCAACCGACACTTTGGACGCTGGCAAAGCGGTAATTTATATTTCCGACACAACGCTTGCAGCAGTTGGCGGACGCTATCTGACGCAACCGCTGACGATGCAGATTGTCGGCGCCGATGCACAGTATTTCTCTTACGCCACGCCTGCGGACTGGAAACCGCAAAAAGGCGGCAACCTGAAAATCGCTTTCCGCCCCGAAGAACTGCGTTTCTACAACGCCGACCTGATTCTGCAGTCGGCAACGGCAAAAGATACCCTTCATTTGACAGGCAAAGGCATTATGCCGACTTCCTACACCGTAACGGCAAATGTGGCGCAGGCAATTTTTGCCCCGCAAGACACCATCGAAATCACAGGAACAGCCACTTACAGCAACGGAATGGCGGCGGCTAATGTGCGCGTGGATATACTGCTGCAAATACTGGGCTATTCGCGTACCTACCAGATAACGACCGATGCAAATGGCAATTATGCAGTAACTTATGTCAGTCAGCAAGGCGAAGCGGGACATTATACCCTGAAAGCATACAAGCCCGGCACTGCCAATCCGCCGATTATTGCACAGTTCGACATCCCCGGTTTCCAACTGACAAGCAGTTATGTGCGATGGGAAGTGTTCAAAGATATTCCTGTAACAGGAAATGTGCAATTTAAAAACCGCTCGAATATTCCTTTGAACAATATCCAATTCGAGATAATACAGGGCTTGCCCAATGCCGAAGTAACATTAAATCCGATTGCGCAACTTGCAGGCAACGGCTACGCAATGATGGAATATTCGGTAGTCGGTACCGTCGAAACAGCATCTTCGCTGTTTGAAGCAATAAAAGTACGTGCAACAAGCGAGGAAGGCGTTGCTTTCGATTTCTATATAATGTTTTTCTGCAAACCCACGCGCGGCGTTATCGGCGTGAATCCTACAAGTGTAAAAACCAATATGACAAAGGGCGAAAGCAAACTTGTGGAAATCGAACTCGTCAACAACGGCAACGGACCGACAGGCGATATTGTTACGCTTATCCCCAACGTGGAATGGATGACGCTTGCAAGCGCCGACACGCTGCCTTCGCTTGAGCCGACCGAATCGACCAAAATTTCTCTCTGGCTCGAACCGAAAGAAACAACGCAACTCAACACGCCTTTCACCGGAAATCTTGCCGTGAATTGCAGCAATGGCAACAGTTTGACCATTCCATACAACATTCAGGCAATTTCCGACAGCACGGGCGTACTTATCGTTGATGTGGTGGACGAATATTTCTACAACACCACCGAAGCGCCGCACCTGCGCGATGCACACGTTTTGGTGAAACATCCGTTCTCTTTCGTAACCGTAGCAGACGGATATACCGACTCGACCGGCATTTTCCGCGTCCCCAACCTTGCCGAAGGATACTGGACGCTGATGGTCGAAGCGCCCAATCACGAAAGTTACCGCAATAATATTCTGATTGAAGCGGGACAAAACAACTACAAACAGGTGTTTATCTCCTTCGACGCCGTAACATATACTTGGACGGTGGTGCCTACCGAAATCGAAGACCGTTACGATATTGTTTTGACAACACAATATCAAACCAATGTGCCGGTGCCGGTAGTGCAGGTCGATATGCCCGAAAATATGCCTTATCTGACAGGCGAAGAAGAATATAACTTCAATGCTGTGGTAACGAATTTAGGACTAATCACAGCAGAAGATGTGTCCTTTACTCCGCCCGACGACAGCGAATATGGTTTTTCGTTGATGATTAACGATTTCAACTTGGCGGCTCACACTTCGCAAGTAGTTCCTATTCGTATGTATCGCTTAGATGCAGGAGGCAATGGCTCCGGAGGCGGTGATGGCAGCGGAGGCGTCCTGCGGAGCGGCGGCGGCGGAAGCGGTGCCGGCAGCAGTCCTTGCGGTGGATATTGGAAAATCGAATACAAATATATTTGCGGCGAAGCCACCAACTATATGATGAAAAGTATTTCCAAAGGCGCTAAATGGACAGAAAGAAACTGCTACGGATTAGACAATATTCCAAATTCGTGGGGTATGGGACCTTACGAACCAAGCATTTACGGCAGTAGCGGCGGTAGCGGCAGTTCGTCTTCCAGCAGCAATTATACTCCGCCTATCACCATAAAGAAAGATTGTGACGATTGCGACCCTATGCAAAAACAGCATTGCATCGAAAAATTCACTTGGTTGGCATTAGGAAAACTGCCGGTTGTAGGTTGTTTTGCAAGTGTCGGCGATACGTGGACAGATTTATCTTTCCCCCAACAAAGCGGTTGGAAAGACGAAAATGGCAAATTGACTTCGGATGGTTTCTGGGGGATAGTTGGTAATGGCGGCAGTATGCTTCTTTGCCTTGCAACACTTGGCTATTCAGGCGCATTGGAGGGAATCGCCGAGGGCGTCGGTAATTTTGCCGATAATTATGGTACGGCAGGAACAATACGGGAATGTTGCAGTAGCGGCTGCCTCAGTTTTTGTAACGAAGAGATTCTCGGCGGAGGAGGAACAGGCGGAGAAGGTGGTTCAGGCGGCAGTGGCGGTTCCGAGCCCAACAATGCTCCGTCGTTGTTAAGGTCTGCTGCGGAAAACAGAACGTTGACCGATGAATATTATGTAGAAAGAATGAATATGTTGGACAAGAGTTATAATGCGCATATTGCCATTCTTGGCGAAATATATAATCACGACACAACGCTGATAAACCACAGTGATTTTGTTCAGTTCAAAGACGCAGTTAATCAATACACACAAGAGCATAGCGTGATTCCGGCTAATGATTATAATGTTCAAACTTGCGGAGTGCCTGATTCTGTTTATCTGCCTTTCGTACAGCGTTGGAACAATACAATTGCCGCGTGGAACGATTCGATTTTTGTTCCCGACGAACAACATCCCGATATTATTAACCTTGATACGATTGCCGCTTATACCGACAGCATTATTGCAGCATATCAATATGCGGTATCAAAAGGTTATGCTACGTTTGAAGAGATGGCGTTTGAAGTGGCGTTTGCACTGCAAACTGTCATAGATGAAGAAAATGAGAAAAAGAACAGTCAGGGTAGCGTTTGCGCCTCCGTCACAATGGAAATCAAGCAACGGATGACGATGACGCGGGAGGCATTTCGCGGCACGCTGACCATTCACAACGGACACAACACTTTGGCGATGGAAAATGTGAATTTAGAGTTGGAAGTGCGCGACGAAAACGGCGAATTGCAAAACGACCTGTTCCAAATCAATACCGAATCGCTGACCGGCGCCCTTACCGGCATCGACGGTAGCGGCTCGCTGAGCGCAGAAAGCGACGGCGCGGCAAATATCCTGTTTATCCCCGAAATCGGCGCGGCGCCCACCGAAACCAAGATTTACTCTTTCGGCGGCGTCCTCTCTTACGACGACCCGTTCACCGGCGCCCGCGTAACGGTCAGTTTGTTCCCTGTGGCATTGGAAGTGCATCCTTCGCCCAATTTAGACCTGCTCTACTTTATGCAGCGCGATGTGCTTGGCGACGACGCACTGACTGAGCCGATTGAGCCTATTGTTCCCGCCGACCTTGCCGTGATGATTCACAACAAGGGCTACGGAACGGCTAAAAATGTGCAAATCGAAAGCGCACAGCCCAAAATCGTTGAAAACGAAAAGGGCTTGCTGATAAATTTCAATATCATCGGCTCGTCGTTGGGCGCACAGCAAAAACAACTCGGTATGATGAACGTCAATTTCGGAAATATTGAGCCGCAAAGCGCTACCGTAGGGCATTGGTGGCTGACAAGTTCGCTGCTCGGACATTTCGTTTCTTACGACGCCCGCATCACGCACTTGGACAGTTACGGCAACCCCGATTTGAGTTTGGTAGATACGATTGAAATTCACGAACTGATACATTCCGTCCGCGCTTATGGCAACGATGACGATAATATCCTCGATTTCCTTGTCAACGATTACCCCGATTCAAGGGATTATCCCGACGGACTGTATTATTCCGACGCATCCTATCATCCTGTTCATCTTGCAGATACGGCTTATGTGGACGGCAATGTTTCTACCAACGATTTGATAATTTCGCTTTCGATACAACCTTCGGAAGTCGGCTGGAACTACGCCCGCCTGAACGACCCCGCTCGCGGCAAATACAAATTGGCGCAGGTTACGCGCAACGACGGCGTACAAATCCCGCTCGACAACGTTTGGCAAACTTTCGTAACGCTCGACGACAACCACGAGCCGCTCTACGAAGACAAAATCCATATTGCCGACACTTTCCCGACGATGAATTTATATACTTACAATTTGGTATTTTCGCAAATCAATACCAACACCTTGAAAGTAGATTCTATCGTGGGCTTGCCGCAGCCGGAAGCCGGACAAACCATCCCGCTGATTGCTGCGCCGCAGCAAAGTTTGACGGTCTATTTCGACCGCCCCGTCTATCGTCCTTCATTCACTTGGGAAGATTTGGAATTGCACACACAGGGCGGTTTGAATATAGCGGACAACACGGTCGTCATCGACTCCATTTCGCCCCGCGCTTACCGCGTGAATCTTGGCGGAAAAACAAGTACGTTTGGCTATTACAATTTCATTGTCAATACTTTGGACGTGATAGATATAAATCGCAACAGCGGCTATTTGGGCAAACAGGTGGAATGGATACAGAATTTGTCATCGACAACAGTTATTCGCGATGTTACGCGCTACGATGTTACCATTGCTTTGAACAATGGCGACGGCTTTTCGTACCTTTATCAGACGGGCGACGCGCAGGGCTTTCAGGTAACGTGGTCGAGCGGAACGGCGCAAACGCCATTTGCCGAAATGACCGGCGCTACCTACGATTGGTCGGACGTCAATCTCGTGGCGGCGTCGGAATACCCCGACAAATCGTTTGCGCCCTTCAATCCCGCCTCAGATTTCACAATAGTTTTAGACACCGTCTGGGACGTCGAAACAACTTATGGATACCTCGACGGCGTATTGACACCACAAACAGTAACCGTGCGATACGACCGTGTAACCTACACCGGCACTGTGCAGGAACAGATACCAACTGCCATTGCCGACGGCGCGAATGACAAATGGCGAATTATAATTGAAAATGGCGAATTGAAAATTGAAAATGGACGGTTAAATGACACTGTAAGAATTTACAATCTTTCAGGACAAATAATTCTCAATTCTCAACTCTCAATTCTCAATTCAATCAATATTTCGCACCTGCCGCACGGCGTTTATATTGTTCGCGTCGGCAAGCAGGCGGCGAAGTTTGTGAAATGATGTCCTAAAAAAACGTTCTTTGAAATATTGGCTTACACAAAAAAACTCAATTTGATTTTTTTATAGAAATCTTTTGATTTTGGTTTGATTCTTTCCGAAAATGTTGTACCTTTGCAAAAAAATAATATGAACGCATACAGGTTTAATACACGAATTTCAGAGCGGGGGGTTATTGCGCTGCCGCGCATACCTCGCAGTTTGCATAATATTGATGCAGAAATAGTTATACTGCCATTAAGAAAGCAGGATACATCTAAATCTGAAAGCAAACGCTATTCAGCAATGGACTTTGTGAGCGATTTTTCCGGCATAGTCAGGGGTAAGGAAAATATCAGCGATGAGGAACTCGATACCCTTAAATATGAATACCTGAACAGTAAACATCAATAAATGAAAATACTGCTTGACACAAATATTATTTTGGATGTACTTCTGCGACGAACGCCTTTTTATAACGCCGCCGTAGATATTTTTCGATTAATTGATGAGCAAAAAGCGGAAGCATATATCTCCGCAACCATCGCCACTGATATTTATTATCTACTCCGAAAAGAAAAGATTGACGCCCGCGAGGTTTTGAAAAATCTGTTGAAAGTTATAGATATAATCGGCGTTGATAAAGACGTCGTTATCAGCGCATTATATTCCGAATGGAAAGATTTTGAAGATGCTGTTCAGTATCACGCAGCAGAATTTAACGACATTGATTTTATAATTACCCGAAATGTCAAAGATTTTCATAACGCCAAATCAGTTAAAGTTTTAACCCCAAAAGATTTTTTATTGATAGCAGATAAATCATTATAATCACGTTAAAATCAAATTCAGACAATAATCGTTTTTTTGAATTTACCTCCTCGACCGGTAAAAATATCGGATAATTCGCCCCATTTGCTTGTTTGTTTGAAAAAAACAGTTTATCTTTGTGCTGATTTAGTTGAAGTTATAACATTTGTGTAAGCCAATATTTTTTTATTAAAAAAATATAAACAATAAAATATGAAACGCCTCTTTTTATCAATCGCAATAGCGCTGTGCATCATCGGCAGCGCAAATGCCACCGATTTGCTGAAATCGGAATACGCTTACCGGCGTTATACCACTCAGGATGGCTTGCCCAATTTGCTGCTCGAAACTGCATTTCAGGATAGCCGTGGTTTTCTTTGGATTGGCACTTACAAAGGTTTTGCTCGTTTCGACGGTCTGAAATACACGTCTTTTCTTGCCGAAACTGCCACCAATATTTTGAAGTTGGAAAATGGCGAAAACGGAGATGTCCGTGCTTATACCTATCACGATGTTTTCATGATAGATAGAAACGATTCTGTTCGCACCATAAACTTTACGCCCCAAGAAATCTATCTGAACACCTACAATTCGCGCGATTTGCCCAACGATTATTTGATTTTGGAAAATGAAAATGCTACCGAAAAGTATTTGGTACATTTTGAAAACGATACAATTAAAGAATTATTACGATGTGCTGAATTAAACGAAATAGTTGGTTCAAAGCCATTTTTGGATTTGAAAGCAAGTAAAATTTATTTACCATCACTATCGGGGCTTAACATTTTTGATTTGAATACTAATAAATCAGTGAAAATAAAAGGATTAACCGCAGAATGTTTTTTACAACACTCCGAACTTGGACTTTTGGCATTCGATAATGATGGAATATATCAAATTGTTGAAAATATAGCGAAAAAACTTGTTTCTTGTCGGATGAGCAATGATAAGCGGGCGGCAGAAATTTCTGACGGAAGTATTGTTGTAAAGGACCAGAAAGCGATATATCGTTTTCGTGAAAGCAATTTTGAATTGATAAATCAATTTAATTTGAGCGTTGTAGATTTAATCCGCGATAACGAAGGCAATGTGTGGGTGGCTACTCACGATGGATTTTATAATTTTTTCCATTTCGATTTTATAAATCTTCAACTCGAAAAAGATGTCGTAAAATTTGTGCAGGAAGACGCACACAATAACCTTTGGTACGGTACAATTTATGGAAATTTGCTTCATGAAACGGACGGAAAAGTTTCTAAAATTCTCTTTCCTCGACAAGAATTGAAATCTTTTCTTTTTGGTTCTGCGTCCGTAGGAAAAACGCTTTATTTTCCCCGCGATAACGATATTTTGATGTATGAAAATTCGCATTTTTCATGGGCAAATTTACCTTATAATATTGAAGATTACGATGGTTACACGAAAGTTTTACCTTACGACAAAGATAAAATTCTTATTTTGAGAGGAATTGGTGTTTATTTATGCCAAAAGAACGGTAAAATAATTCATTTTTATTCAGATGAAGAATTAAAACAAACCGATTTTCAGGATATTGCTATTGATTCGCAGGGACGTTGGTTCGCTTGTGGCCATTTAGGAATTTCAGCCGTAAATGGCGATTCGGTTGAATTATTTGGTAATGATAATACTGCTCACACAACATCATTATGTATTGATAATCAGGATAATGTATGGTCGGCAAGCGGCAATATGCTGAATTTGTTGCACGACGACAGCATTACTACTGTCTGGCAATTTCCGGATGACCCTGTTCAGGCGATTTATTCAGTTGAAAAGGATTATTTGCTTATTTCGACCATTCATTGTGTTTATTTTTTCAATAAAACTGCATTTTTACAGTCGGGACTATGCCAATTTATATTATTTAATCAAAATAACGGATTTATGGGATTAAATCCACAGATTAATGGAATTTTCGCCGACAGCAAAGGGCATTTTTACTTGTCTTGTGCTAATATGCTGGTACAGTTTGAACCCCAAAATCTGCTTCGTAAACCACTCGCGCCCATCTTAAACATTCTTTCAGTCAAAGTTTCCACCGACAATATCAAATGGCAAAACGCTGATTTACAAAGTAATATCAAATTAAATCACAAAAATAAAAACATTAAATTTTCGTTTATCGGACTGCACTTTTCCGCCGCCGAAAATGTCCGCTACCACTACCGCCTTATCGGTTTTCAAAACTCGTGGTCAGAGCCTACAAAGCAGCGCGAGGTAACTTTCAACAACCTGCCGCCGGGCGACTACACTTTCGAGATTTACGCCGACGCAGGAACCGACGACAGCCGCTCCGAAACAGTCGCTTAC
>JAISUM010000117.1 GCA_031272095.1 Candidatus Symbiothrix sp.
ACCGAAGATACCGATACGTTCAATACCGTATTCGTCAGCAAACAGTTCCTTAAACTGCTTTAACCGTTGCACGTATTTCTTTGTAGATGTCATATTTCTGTCCAAATTTTCGCCACAAATGTAACAACTTTTTCCCAAACAACAAAATTGTTGCAATAAAAAAAACTTTCCAAGTCTTCGAGACTTGGAAAGTTTGGCATTTGCAGGGGATTGCGGCGTGCGCCGCAATGACGGCTATTCTTCCTTCCCTTCCTCCCCTCCCTTGTGGGGAGGGGTCGGGGGTGAGGTCGGGTGAGGATTGCTTAACTGCCTCGCTTAACCGAGAATGTCCCTTCTTGTGCCGGTCCGGTGCCGCAACCGTTGCTTGGCGTTACTCTGATCGTTAAATAAATGTCATTATTATTCGCTAAGCCTTGACTATCAATTTTTGTTCGTATTGTATAGTGGTCTGCATCGTAGTGAGTATCTCCTGCTTCAAGTACTTTTAGTATCGTAAACCAACCCGTAACGTCGGTATGAACAATTGAGTAGCTTTCAGTGCTCAGGGTGTATGAAACAGCCTCCCAAGTGTAGGTTACGCCATCCACCTTCGTTACCCAAAAATCAACATCGTTTGACCCGTCGGTTATTACCGTAGGTGAAAAGCAGCCGATAGCGCTTGGCTGCGCGGGAACATCGATTACCGTTACACCCCTTGTTCTTGCCGTTCCGGCGATGCTGCAAGTGGTGTTTTTTGGCGTTACGGTGATCGTACCGCCCGATGATCCTGCTGTTACGGTGATGCTGTTGGTGCCTTGCCCCGACACTGTAGACCATCCCGTAGGCAAGCCCCATTCGTAGGTTACTCCCGGCACATTCGTTACCGAATATGTCAAATTAGTTGCATTGGCGCATACCGGCGACGGACCAGAAATAGAGCCCGGTTGCGCAGGTGTACCGCGAGTTGCTGTTATCGGCGTTCTTGTCGCAGAAATACAGCCATCTGATGTTACTGATTCTGCATAGTAAGTCCTTGATATATCATTACCTATACCTGAAGTCAGGTTGAGATTATCTCCTGTGCCTACAATATAAGAACTTCCCCCTGTTACGCTTGAATACCAAACAACCGTAGATCCCGAAGGAGGAGTAGCTGTTAAAGTAAATGGGGTAGTGCTTGATGCTGCACAATTAATTACATCGCCACCCGACGTTGGCGCAGCAGGCGGCGTTGTTGAACACAATACAGTTATATACTCATCAATATTAGTAGATGAGCACGGATTCTTTACATAAACTCGTATGTACCAATCGGTTCCGATAGTTGCATCGGCGGCAACAGCAACGGTGATGCTGTTTGTTCCCTGTCCGGAAACGATTGAGCAACCCGAACTCGAACCGGAACTGTAACGATAGATGTACCATTCATAATGAGCCGTACCGACATCGCCGGAAACCGAAAGAGAATAAGTGACTGTTTGTCCCTGTTGGAGTACTGTCGGTCCCGAAATTGTCGAGTTGGTGGGAAGGGCGTCGACCAAATCAACCGTCATCGTGTTGCTTTGCGGGGAGGAGCAGGATCCGTCGCTGTAGATGCAGTAATACTGTCCTCCGTCGGTCAGCGGGTCGATAGCGTTGAGCGGGGTGTTGTTAGAGGCGTTATACCAAGTAATTGCTGTGCTGGGCGCCGGAATCAAGTCGCTGACTGCCGGCAAGTTGTCTCGACAAAATTCCATTGTTGCTGCGACAATGGGCGTAGCACAGGGAGTTTCTGCCACGCAGCGCACGCTTCTTGCCGAAGAAATACAGTTGGCATTGGGGTCATTATTAACGTTTGATTCGATGGCATACGCTGCACAAACAGGTTTGTCGTCGAATTTAACACAGTTTCCATAGAGTTGCATTGTATATGCATAATAATATCCCAAGTCCGACACGGTAGATGACCAGTAGGATCCGGTGTATCCGGTATTACGGATGGCTTCTATTGCGCCTGACCGCAAGCCTGCTGCGGGGAGAAACATCAGCGGTTCGGGCGCATGTCTGTCGTATAGCCGTTTGTCGGTGGTTGTCCAGTCCACGCCATTGAGATAACCTCCGACGCCGGTAGCGGCAGTCCAGTCGGCTACGGTATAAAGGGCGTATCCGCACATGTGCGGGTTTTCTACCTCACCATACACAGTATAGAGGGTTGCCGGCACATCCCAGTCGAAACTCGGTTTGCCATCTACTACCGAAATCCAAACGATCCGGTTGTTTTCTGCAGCGCTTCCGGTGGGCAGAGAGCCATCCTCAAAATATTTTTCAAAACTACTGCCGTCAGCAGGAAAACCCGGATTGGCGGGGTCAGGAACTTCCCAAGTGCCTGTCAATGAATTATAGTCGCACCACGTCCAGATATCGCCGGAAATGTCGGAAAATTGTCCGTCGGAAAAGCCTATGGAAGCCCATTCGTGCTGTGTAGGCAGTCGGAATCCTGTGGGGCAGGGGTTGTAGCGGTTTTGCGGTCCCGAATAGTTGGTAACTCCCTGTCCGAGCAGTCCTTCGCCATTTCCCCAGAAATCATAGTAGTCGTGGCCGTACATCCACATAGTACCTCCTGAGGCGATTTTTGCCGTATCTGCCTCTATAGCATTCCGATAGTCGATTTCGTCATTATATAACCAGCCAAGCGAACCGCCAAGGTAATATTCGGGCGAGGAGTCTGGGTCGTAGGCGCAACGTCCTGCGTGAGAATAATCGCTACGTCCCCACTGGAAGAGTCCTCCGAAAACCATTGCGTCCTGCGCTACACAAGGTACGCTCGGCGTTGTCCAAGTGGTAGCGAAGGGGCTTTGATAAGCCATCTGTTCTTTGGGCGACAGTTCGGGGCAAGCGCCGAGGTTGTAGGTGAGGAATTTGAGCGTTCCGCCATCGATGGTCGGCACATCGACCGTTTTTGTGGCGTCGGCGGGGAAGAGCCTTGCGTCCCTTGCCTCGCAGAACGGTTCGGTGCAGAGCGATTCACAACCCGGCGGGCAACCTACCGGACGCCACTGCCAGCCTGTCCAGACATACAGACAACGCATCAAACCTTTCGAGCAATTGTCGGTGGTGTTGTAAACCACCATTCCCATTGCCGAGAGATCTATATCACGATCGTAAGTCAGTTCGTCTCCCAGATTGAGATACACCGTGTCAGGCAGCGCGACTACCGGCAATTTCATACCCAGTGAGTCGGTCTCTAAACTCGGCAGATTTTGTGTTGACGTGCGCAAATGCAAAATTGCGCCGGGGTGCGGAAGCTGCAAAGTCCCAATCGTAACTTGGGCTTTGCCTGCGAAGCTTGCCAGTAGGCAAGCCAAAAGCGTGAAGAAAATTTTTCTTTCCATTGTGATAGTTGTCGTTTATATAAATTTGATAATTTGCTGAAAAAAACCGGCTGTGCGACTTGAAAGTAAGGTGAAGTTGAACGTTGCGAACACAGTAAAAAGAAGACAGCCGGTTTGTATTTTTTTCGCCGCAATGACGACCCACTGTAATCCTGTTAGAATCACAGTTCGGACAATCACAGTTCAGGCGGACACTTAAAATATTCATCTTATAGTTAAATATTTTAAATTTCGGGGGGGGGGGGGGTAAGTCCTTGATTATCAAGCAGATAACCGTTGGCGAGGGAATTTATCTCTTGCCAAGCATCGACGAGCAATATATTATGAATATTCGGTGTCATCTACTTCATCTTTATAATCGTGGCTGCAAAGGTAAGCATTATTTCCGAACTTCCAAATTTTTTCGAGAATTATTTGAATTTTTTTTTTGATGGCTTTTTGTGCAAGTAATGATTGAAAAATAAAAAACGGTTATTTAGTGATTAGTGATTAGTGATTAGTGGGGGTGCGTCATGGCGGACTTGATCCGCCATCCCCTACAAATCGTTAAACTGATAGTATCACTCCGAGTGATGCTATCAGTGAAACCACCTGTCATGGCGGATAATACTACTTGGTTTTATGGCATTCGACAAGTTCGTAGGGCGTTGCCCTACGCTATTGATAAGCGGGCTTTCAGCCCTTTCAGGTAATGAGGTTGATTGTGTGATCATATCCGATATTCATTTTTTAAAATAAGGGGTGGGGTTGTTTGGATGTTTTTCCTTGGCTACTAAGGGCGCCTTCGAAAATAAGGGTTTAAAAATCAAGGCAATCAAGTAAATCTTATGAAAATCAAGGTTCAGACGAAAAAAGAGGCTACTAACCCAGCAGCCTCTTTCCGAGATGTTTCTTATAAAAAGAAATAACAATTAAATATAAAATCTTCAAATATGCAAAATTTTCATATTATGCGAGCGTTTCCGCCATAGTTTCTGTTGGGGTTTCTGCCGGAACTTCTTCTGCTGTAGCAGCTTGTTCGGCGGCGGCAGCTTCGGCAGCTTCCTGTGCTTTTTTAGCGGCGGCTTCGGCTTTCTTTTGCGCCAGAGCTTCGGCTTTTGCCTTATTGACTGCTTTTTCTGCCTCTAATTTGGCTTTTGCCTTCAATTTTTCCGTTTCACTCACTTTGCTGATTTGAGCGCTGATACCCGATTCTTTGGCGGTTTTCCACGCAGCGAATTTGCGTTCTGCTTCCGCTTCGTCGAAGGCGCCTTTGGCGACGCCGCCCTGCAAGTGCTTTTTCAAAAGCACTCCTTCTCCCGAAAGGATATTTCTCACTGTGTCCGTAGGTTGTGCACCCACATTCACCCAATACAAAGCCCGGTCGAATTTCAAATCTATTGTAGCAGGATTCGTGTTGGGGTTATACGACCCAATCCGCTCGATAAATTTCCCATCCCGTGGGGCTCTGCTATCCGCGATCACGATGTGGTAAAATGCATACCCTTTGCGACCGTGTCTTTGCAATCTGATTCTTGTTGCCATGTTTTGAAAATAATTTTATTAATTTGACTTTATGTATTAAGCGGCTGCAAAGGTAATCATTTTTATTGAAAATCAAAAATTAAATGTCGGAATATTTGATTGTTTAATAAATATTTAAGACCTTTGCAGTCTGTAACGCATATTTCGCGGATACGGCATGGTTGTTTATGGAACATACGATAGATATGAAGCGCTTGGTATTGAAGGATACCTCGTTTGCCAATTTGATGAATAAACGGATACTGAACGTTCTGTTGATCGCTACTCGTTACGATGCGTTTATGCTGGAAGACGACGGGCGCATAGATGAACAGATTTTCAACGAATACACCTCGTTGAGTTTGCGCTATCCGCCTCGTTTTACGCAGGTTACGACCGACGAAGATGCTTTCGATGCTTTGCAACAGATGCGTTTCGAGTTGGTCATCTGTATGCCGAATATGGACAATAACGACCCTTTCGCTACAGCCAATCACATCAAATCGCAATATCCCGATATCCCGATTGTCGTGCTGACGCCTTTTTCGTTGGAGGTCTCCCGCCGGATGCAAAGCGAAGATCTGTCGGCGATCGACTATGTTTTTTCGTGGCTGGGCAATCCCGAACTGCTATTGGCGATCATCAAATTGCTGGAAGACAAGATGAATGTCGATGATGATATTGCCTCTGTCGGCGTGCAGACCATTCTTTTGGTGGAAGATTCGATCCGGTTCTACTCCTCTGCTCTGCCGCATCTTTATAAATTTATTCTGCAACAATCGACCGAATTTTCAAAAGAAGCGCTCAATGAGCATCAGCGGACTTTGCGGATGCGCGGACGCCCAAAAATCTTGCTGGCTCGCTCTTACGAAGAGGCAGAAAATATGTACGAAAAATACAAAAATCATATTTTGGGCATCGTCTGCGATATGAGTTTTAAACGGAACGGCGAAAAAGACCCGTTGGCAGGCTATAAATTGGGCTGTAAAATCAGAAATCACGACCGTTTTGTGCCGTTTATTCTCGACTCTTCCGAATCGAGCAACCGACATTACGCCGAGCTGCTGCATTGCAGTTTCATCGACAAAAATTCCAAGACTTTTCCGCAAGATCTGCGCAAAGAGATTATGAACAACTTCGGATTCGGCAGTTTCGTCATCATCCAGCCGGAGACCAAACGGGAGGTGATGCGCATCCATTCATTGATTGATTTGCAGAAGAAAATTTTCGATATTCCGACCGATTCTTTGGTGTATCACCTGTCGCGCAACCATTTTTCGCGGTTTTTCTATTCCCGCGCCATCTTTCCGATCGCCGAATTTTTGAAAGACATCGACGTGTCGGATTATAAAGATATGAACGAGGCGCGACAACTGATTTTCGACGCTATTGTCGCCTACCGGCAAATGAAAAATTCGGGCATTGTGGCGGTGTTTGAGAAAGACCGTTTCGACCAGTATTCCAATTTTGTGCGTATCGGCAACGAATCGTTGGGTGGAAAAGGGCGCGGATTGGCGTTTATGGGGCAGATGATCAAGCGCAAACTCAGCGCATTGGAAGAACGTTTCCCCAATGTCAAGATTCAAATCCCGAAAACGGTCGTGTTGGCAAGCGATATTTTCGACGAATTTATGGAAAGCAATAATCTCTACGAAATTGCTTTGCAGGATTTGCCCGACGAAGAAATTTTGCGCTGTTTTCTGAACGCCGAATTGCCCCGACAGCTCTTCGACGATTTCAATACCTTTTTTGAAGTTGTCAAAACGCCTTTGGCAGCACGCTCGTCGAGTTTGCTCGAAGACTCTCATTATCAGCCGTTTGCAGGAATTTATAATACCTATATGATTCCTTATACCGACAATCGAAGAATCATGCTGGGCAATTTAGCCAATGCCATCAAGGGCGTCTATGCGTCGGTCTTTTTCAAAGAAAGCAAAGCTTATATGACCGCGACACAAAACCTGATTGATCAGGAAAAAATGGCGATTGTCTTGCAGGAAGTCGTCGGACAAACTTACGGCGAACGGTTCTATCCGAGCATTTCGGGCGTTGCCCGCTCGCTGAATTATTATCCGGTCGGCGACGAACGCCCCGAAGACGGTATCGCCAATATCGCTTTAGGCTTGGGAAAATATACGGTCGATGGCGGCGTTACTTTGCGTTTTTCGCCGCGACATCCGCACTCCATTATCCAAACCAGCAGCTTGGAAATCGCGCTGAAAGAAACGCAAACACAATTTTACGCACTGAATCTCACCAATTTAGCCTTGCAGGGCTTTTCAACCAACGACGCTTATAATTTGCTGAAACTGCCGGTCAAAGAGGCAGAAGCAGACGGCTCGTTACGCTATATCGCCTCGACCTACAATCCGAATGACCATGTGTTGATGGACGGCTACTATCCGGGCAAAAATCGTCAAGTCATCTCGTTTGCAGGCGTCTTGCAGCACGAAGTTTTTCCCTTAGCCGAGCTTTTGGATTATATTTTGCATCTGGGGCAAATCGAAATGGGGCGTCCGGTGGAAATCGAATTTGCGGTCAATTTGCAAAAACAGGCGGATCAAGCCTTGAAAGGCAGCTTTTATCTGCTGCAAATCCGTCCGATCGTTGATAGCAAAGAGCTGATGGACGAAGATTTGTCGGCGCCGCCGCCCGAAAACACGCTCCTCTATTCGGAGCATGCTTTGGGGCATACGATCAGCAACGACATCGCCGATATTGTCTATGTCCGTACCGAGAATTTTTCGGCAGCAAACAACGCCGCCATTGCCGAAGAACTCCATCTCCTGAATCAAAAAATGGTAACAGAAAACAGAAATTATATTCTTATCGGTCCCGGACGATGGGGCAGCAACGATCCATGGCTGGGAATTCCGGTCAAATGGTCGCAGATCTCCAACGCCCGCCTGATCGTAGAATCAGGTTTGGAAAATTATCGTATAGAACCCAGTCAAGGCACCCACTTTTTTCACAATCTGACTTCGCTCGGCGTCGGCTATTTTACGATCAATCCCTATCTAAACGACGGCATCTATAATGAAAAAATATTAAATTCGATGCCTGCTATCTACGAATCAGCCCTGATAAGGCACATAAGATTCCAAAATAAGGCGTTAATAAAGGTTAATGGTAAAAAAAATAAAGGAATCGTATTGTATTTTGATAATATTTGATTACCTTTGCATAAGTATTAAAGTATTAATGGGATGAATAAAGAATTTAAATCGCCTTATCCGTTGGCTACTTTAGAAGAAAATACGGGTTTTTTGTTCTGGCAGTTACACAGTTTATGGAGTAAAGAACATAAGAAGGTCTTAGAAAATCGTTTTCACTTGACCCATACGCAGTTTGCGGTTATGTCAAGTCTGTATTGGTTACGTTTACACGGCAGTAATGAAGTGTCGCAATCGCAGTTAGCGTTGCACACCAAGATTGAGCCGATGACTGTCTCACAATCCATCAAAATTTTAGAAAAGAAAGGCTATATCAAACGAGTAGGCAGCACAATAGACGCTCGTGCCAATTCTGTCCTCTTGACGGAAACCGGAACCAAATTTATCGCTGAAGTAGTACCTATTATCGAACAGTTTAATTTGAAATTTTTCGCTGTCTTAAAATCGAGACTGTCTCATTTCAACAACGATTTGCTGAAAATAATCCAAGTGCATACCTTTTTTGGCGACTATGTAGTCGGGTAAAAATAAACTTTCCAAGTCTTTGAGACTTGGAAGGTTTAATATACAATCATTTAGCAATTAACGATCTTCGTGGGATGGCGGAGAGATCCCGTATCGCAGCACGGGACGTTATGAGGGGCGGTTTCACTGATAGCATCACTTTGGAGTGATACTATCAGAGTTCCAAATCCTCATTAAAAATTTCGTGCCAGGGCAGCCCTTGAAGATTCAACTGTTCCATAAACGGGTCGGGATTAAATTCTTCAACGTTAAACACTCCTGCTTTTTTCCAAAGTCCTTTGGCAAACATCAACGCACCGATAACGGCAGGTACGCCGGTCGTGTAACTTACGCCCTGTGCGCCGGTTTCGCGGTAGGCGTCCTGATGCAGACAGTTGTTGTAAACGTAATATGTGATTTCTTTTCCCTGTTTGTCGAGCCCTTTGATGCGGCAGCCGATACTGGTTTCGCCGGTATAATTTTCGCCAAGTTCGCCCGGGTCGGGAAGTACGGCTTTGAGAAACTGAATCGGTACAATTTCCACTCCTTTATATAATACGGGGTCGATTCGCGCCATTCCGATGTTTTGAATTACTCGAAGATGTGTCAGATATTCCTGTCCGAAAGTCATCCAGAAACGGGCGCGTTTCAGCGTCGGGAAATTTTTTACTAACGATTCGAGTTCTTCGTGATAAATAAGGTAAGATTCTTTTGCGCCGATATTGGGATAATTCAGCGGTTTATGAATTTCGTGAGGCTCGGTCATTACCCATTTTCCGTTTTCCCAATATTTACCTTTTTGCGTAACTTCGCGGATATTTATTTCGGGATTGAAATTTGTGGCAAACGCTTTGCCGTGGTCGCCTGCATTGCAATCGACTATGTCTAAATAATCCATTCTCGAAAAATGATGTTTGGCGGCATAAGCGGTAAAAACGCTTGTAACTCCCGGGTCGAATCCGCAGCCGAGAATTGCCGTAAGTCCCGCACGTTCAAACTTTTCGCGGTAAGCCCACTGCCATTTGTATTCAAATTTTGCCTCGTCTTTCGGTTCGTAATTTGCCGTATCGAGATAATTTACTCCCGTTTCGAGGCAGGCGTCCATAATGGTTAAATCCTGATAAGGCAAAGCAACGTTGATGACGAGGTCGGGTTGGTATTTGCGGAAAAGCGTACAAAGTTCTTTCACGCTGTCGGCGTCAACCTGCGCCGTTTGCAGCGGGCGGTTGCCGTATTTTGTACCGATAGCGGCGGCAAGCGCGTCGCATTTTGATTTTGTGCGGCTGGCAAGCAGAATTTCGGTAAAAGTTTCGTGATTCTGCGCCGCTTTGTGAGCCACGACCGTTCCAACGCCGCCTGCTCCGATGATGATTATTTTTGACATAGCAATAAATTTTTAATTTGCAAAAATACAACTTTTATTTAAATCTTCCAAAAACACTCAAAGGTAATTTTCGTCCTGTCCTGTCTTCGAGGTATAATTCGCCAAATTCGGGCTGCGGACATTGCGGAAAATAATTTTTCAGCAAATTTTCGGCAATCAGCGAAGAAAATCCCATTGAATAAAGATTGAGAATACAGATAAAACGGCGGCTGTCGGCAAGTCGGCTGCAAGCGTCCATCAGTTCGGCAATCTGTTCTTCGAGTTGCCATTTTTCGCCGTCAGGTCCGCGTCCGTAGGCGGGCGGGTCGAGAATTATACAGTTATAAAAATTTCCTCTGCGAACTTCTCGTTTCACGAATTTCAGAGCATCTTCGCAAACCCAACGGATATTGTCAAGCCCCGACGCCTCCATATTTTCGCGCGACCACGTCAAAACCTGTTTTACAGAATCGACGTGAGTAACATCTGCACCAGCCGCTTTTGCCGCCAACGACGCTCCGCCCGTGTAAGCAAAAAGATTCAGCGCCTTGCATCCCTGAATATTTTTTATATTATCAAATAGAAAATCCCAATTTGACGCCTGTTCGGGAAAAATTCCGACGTGCTTAAACGCCGTTAGTCCAAGCCGAAAGCGAAGACGCATTTCCTTATAATTATATGAGATAAACCATTGTCCGGGCATTTTGGGTTTTAATATCCATTCGCCTTTTTCGTTGCCTTCGGAATTGGTTTTGTTTTTTTCGCGGCGAAAAGTGGCGTCGGCAATTTGTTCCCAATCTTTTTCCGGCAATGCTTTGCGCCAGACTGCCTGCGGTTCGGGGCGACGGAGGACATATTTTCCGAAACGCTCAAGTTTTTCGTAATTTCCCGTGTCAATCAGTTCGTAATCAGCCCACGCTGACGGTTTCAACAATTTCATTTTTTTTGATTTAAATAAGTCCCTGTTCGACCATAACTACAATTTTTTCCGTATCCGCATCGCGTCCGTTTTCGTCCCACTGTGTTTTGAGGCTTGCGCCGAGAAGTCCGGCAAAAAAGTTCCAGAATCCGGCGCGCAACGGACCGAGAAATGCTTTCAGCAAGTCGTATGAACTTTGATTACATTCTCTGTCAATCAGTCTTATCAGCAATTTTCCCTGCGAAAGCGACATTTTTTTCAAAACGGGTTTATATTCGGCAAACAAATCTTTTTCCATTCGTTTCAGATGCGCCTGTCGTTCTTCTTCGGTCGGAAAAGTCATTATGTATTCGTAGGTTTCAATCAGTGTTCTGTAAATAAGTTTGGCATAAGGCAGCGTTTTTTTTACGTCGCGGACAGTTTTCCTGTATTTTGCATCTTCCTGCAACATCGTGTAAAACCGTTCGGGATAAATTGGAATATCGTCCATCACATAAACTTTGACCGTGTCGCCGTTTTCGATGGAAAAAGGCGGAATATTTTGCTTAAAATCGTTTTGTGCCGCAACTTTCAGGCAGGCAGTGCAAAATATTAAAACAATCGGAAAAAGATGCTGTTTCATTCGGCAAAGTTAGTTATTTTTCGAGGAATAAAAAAATAAACCAAACAAGTTTTCAATAACCTGTTTGTGTCTTACAGTTACAATTATACCTCCGACGGGTAAAAATACATTCTTAATAACAGTAGCGCTCAACCTTACCGACAGTATCACTCCGCGTGATGCTGTCGGTTGAAAACTAAAGGCACAAAAAAAACCTCGACGGGGGTTGATGCCCATCGAGGCGGTTGCAAATGGAAACAACCGAGTTTTTCTTCTCTTTAGAAGAAGTAACCTACCGAAACCGCAAGGTTTTTGGTCTTCAAAGAGGCGTCGTAACCAGAAGGAACGTTTGCGATATTCGACAAACCGATGTTGTACTGCAAGCGGAACAGGTAATTTTCAAACTGATAGCCTACGCCAACATTTACTCCGAAGTCAAGAGCCTTGATGTCGTCGTCGTCGCCGGAGCCGATTTTGATTTTTTCGGAATCCTTGCCACTTTGGTCGCCGTCCTTCCATTCTTCCTTCCACGAGCCGGACAAAGCATATCCGACATAAGGACCTGCAAATGGGAAAATTGTTCCAGCCGTGCCGAGGTCAAATTTGTAGGCAACGTTAACCGGAAGAGTCAAATAATTGACTGTCGATGACTCGGTGTATGACCCGCCATCTTCACTGTACGAACTTTTATACCCTTTTTGAGAGAAAATAAGTTCGGGAAGAATGGAAATTTGGGGAGTGATTGCCAAATCAGCGATTACGCCAACTTGAAAACCTGCTTTCCAGTCAGGAGAAATGCTGATGCTGCCACTGCTAATAGTAGCATTAGAAACATTCAACCCCGCCGTTGCACCGAATTTAATCGGCAACTGCGCAAACGATGCAGCCGCAATGCTGCACAAAACTAAACTTAAAAAAAACTTTTTCATAAACAAACTGCGCCGGACGCCCCATTTCCGACTTTTTTAAAATAAATTTAATAAGTAATGACGAAAAATGCGGGGCAGCAATTCCCGTCGGTTAAAATTCGGCGCAAAGTTAAATAATTCGTTAATAAAAAAACAAAAAAACAATAATTCTTCTTAAAACCAGCCGTTTTTTACCTGATTTTGCCCTGTTTTTTTCATTTTTTTCTCAAAAATCGCAGTTGTGTCAATAAAATTTATTGCATCATCCCCGAAAATTCATCTTCCGAAATAATTTTGATGCCAAGTTTTTGTGCTTTTTCAAGTTTTGCCGGTCCCATATTTTCGCCGGCAAGGATATAGTCGGTTTTGGAAGAAACGTAGCCGACGTTTTTGCCGCCGTTGCGCTCTATCATCGTTTTGTATTCGTCGCGGGAATGTTTGGAAAAAGTGCCGGAAATAACAAAACTTTTTCCGCCAAGAATATCGGTATGCTCGGCAAGCACAGATTCGTCGATAGCAAACTGCAAGCCGTATTCGCGCAGACGGGCGATTAAATCGCTGTTGGCAGGTTCTGCAAAAAATTCTGTTACGCTTGCGGCGGTTGTCGCGCCAATATCTTCGACCGCCGTGAGTTGCTCGACGGTTGCCGACATAAGGGCGTCGATATTGTGAAATGCCGTTGCAAGGCGTTTGGCGGTAGTTTCGCCGACTTCGGGAATGCCGAGTGCAAAAAGCACGCGCTCAAAAGGCGTTTTTTTCGATTCGCGCACGCTTTCAATAAAATTATCGACCGATTTGCGAGCCCATCGTTCAAGTCGCAGCACGTCGGGCGCTTTAACCGTGTAAAGGTCGGCGGCGCTGCGGACAAGTCCTGCGGTAAAAAACTGATTGACGGTTTCTTCGCCGATATTGATGTTCATTGCTTTTCGTCCGACAAAATGTTCGATTCG
>JAISUM010000020.1 GCA_031272095.1 Candidatus Symbiothrix sp.
AACTATCCGCTTGATGAGCGTCGCGACACTCCGATTGCGGAGGCGCAGGCTATGGGTGCAATGGCCCTTTTTGGCGAAAAATACGGAGAAACGGTGCGAGTAGTGCGTTTCGGCGATTCCATCGAACTTTGCGGTGGCACACACGTGCGCTCGACGGGCGAAATCGGGATGGTGCGCATCGTGTCGGAAAGTTCGATTGCGGCGGGAGTTCGGCGCATCGAGGCGATTACGGGCGAAGCGGTAGAGAATCTTTTGGACGCCGTGCAGGATACGGTTTCTTCGCTGAAAGATTTTTTCAACAATACCCCAAATTTGCTCTCGGCTGTAAAGAAAACCATTGAAGAAAATGCCGAACTGAAAAAGCAGGTCGATGATTATGTGCAAAAGCAACTTGCGGAGATGGCGGAAAAATTGCTGGGAGCGGGAGAATATAAGGACTTTGAAGACCTTAAAGTGCTTACAGTCGTTAGAGTCCTTAATAAAATCACGGCGGAGCAGGCTAAAACGCTGGCTTTCAAATTGCGGGAGCGCCGGAGCGAGAAACTTTTCGTCGTTATCGGTTCTGTTTTTGATGGCAAACCTTCGCTGACCGTGATGCTGACCGACGACCTTGTGCAAGCAGGTTTGAACGCCGTAAACATCGTTCGCGAAGCCGCAAAAGCGATTCAGGGTGGCGGCGGCGGACAGCCGTTTTTTGCGCAGGCCGGCGGAAAAAATGCCGAAGGCATCGAAAAAGCAGTGGAAATTGCGGGAAATTTTTTCTGAAAAATATATAAAGGAAATTTGCATGTTTAATAAATTAGTTTTACCTTTGTCGGCAGATTAAAAATAATCATACAAATACAGTTACAAACAACACATTAAAAAACTAATAATAACTAACAAGTAAAAAACATGGCAAGAAAAACATCTTTTGCGCACCAGAAAGCTATTTTGGAACAATTTGTTTCCTTAATCAGCAATTTTGAGAGTGAATTTAACGGTTTAATTCAGAAGTATGAAACCGATGTACAGGCTTTATACACGGATGAAGGTCTGATGGATGAAATTTATGATGATTACATCAACCTCTATTTAGCTCCGCACAAAGCGGCATTGAACGACATCATTGCCTCTTTCGGCGACGAAGACATTCCGTATATCAAGAAAGAATTGGATTATCTCTCATCTCACTAATTCACTGTTTGTTTGAGGATTATAAAAAATTACATGCAGAATGAATGAATTAAATGTTTTAAGCAATTCTATTATCAATCTGCTTGTTGAGGGCGAGCGTATTGATATTCCGAATATCGGATATTTGATGGTTAATATTACGTCCAACAGCCGTGTGGTCATTTTCAAAGCCATACCTGTTGCCGAACGTTCCGAAAAATCAGTTTCCCCTGCAAAGGGCAGCCTTGCCGAATCTCTTTATAATCAAATCAGCGTCCCGTTACAGGAAGGAAAATCGGTTGCCCTGCCCGAGGTCGGCGTGTTCAGTGTCAGCAAAAGTACCGTAGGAATCCTGTATTTTTCTTTTTCTCCGTCGCTTGCTTTGAGAAGGAAAATGAATCAAAGCGCGACGGACACGGTAAAATCCGTAGTAGCCGATGATACGCTATCCGTAACAGAAGCAACTGCCGTTGCTCCTGCGCCTGTTGTACAGACAAACACAGACACCGAGTCGGCAACGGAGACCGATACGCCAAGCACCGACGAGAACGAAACCGTCGCAACGGAAAATCTATCCGACACGGAGACGAAACATCACCACCGACATCGGAAACACCGCAAACGTCGTCGTAAACTGACCGAACAGCGCGTTCTCAATCTGGTGATTTTTGTTCTTGCCTTGATTCTTGTCTGGTTTATCATCAAATCTATGACGAAAAAACCGACCTTAATCGGCTGGGAACCCAAAGAAGAAACCCTGAATCTGTGGGAGTTAGCTAAAGAAAATTACGGCAACGAGGTATATTGGGTGGATATTTACGAAGCGAACAAAGACGTTTTGACTTCGCCCATCAATATTCCGGCAGATATCTCTGCATCGTCCCTGATCATTCCGCTCAAAGATAGCCTTGATATTGTTGATACAAGCAATATCGTGCGTGCGAAAAATCGCGGCGATAAAATTATAAGCGAGTTGAACCGGAAAAAAGACGAATGGTTGCCTGCGCCGAAATAATTGTCAGACCTCTGTTTGATGAATATGTGCGATTAACTGCTTGTACAAAACATTTTGTTCAAGCAGTTTTTTGTTGCCAACGATAAACAGCTGTCTACGAGCGCGTGTCAGTGCAACATTGAGTTTGCGGTCGATCAGCTGACCTTGATCTTCGGTCCAGTTAGGCAAAGCGTCTAATTGGCTTTTTGTTTTTACGCAAAACGAATAGATGATGATGTCGCACTGACTGCCTTGAAATCGCTCAACGGTATCGACCGTAATGGTCGAAAATTCGGCGATGCCTGTTTGTTGTAATTGTCTGCGAATAAGCGCTATCTGATTGCGATAAGGCGTGATGATGCCTATGTTTTGCGCCTGAAACGCCTTGTGATTTACGATGCAATTTGCATAAATATCCCGACAAATGGCGACCACCTGATTGGCTTCATTGAGATTGGCTTTGGTTGCCCGCTCGCCACGTAAGGGCGTAATGTTGTAAAAATAGAGCCGTTTGGCATCGTTCAGCTGTTCTTTCTGATGCGCCAAACCGACACAATCCAAACGATTTTCATAAAAATACTTCGATGGGAAAGCTGCTATTTCCGGGTGCATACGTCCCTGTTTGGACAGCATAGAAAAATTTTCGGTGCGATTTTCGGTCTGATAAAGCCGATAAAGCCGTTCAAACAGCGAATTGCTTACATCGGTAAGACCTATTGCGTTCAATTCCGGTTCGTGGACGGCGCTTTCGACTTTTGACTGCAATACCACAGCGGGCAATTGTTTATGGTCGCCAATCAGCACAAAACGGTCAATCGCATTGTATCCCGAAAGATTTTTTGCACAAAAAATGCCCAACAGATGCGGCTCAAGCAGTTGCGTCGCCTCGTCGATGATTGCCATATCGAAATGCACAAGTTGAAACAGCTCCGGTTTGTTCCAGACAGAGGCGACCGTGCCGACAAAAATACGGCAGTCGGCAATCACTTGCGCAACATCTTTACGTTTGATGCAGTGAGTCAAGCGATTTTCAAGCAATGCTGCGCGAAATTCCGGCGCACAATTCAACTCGCTGCCGATGCGAATAAAAGGCAAATCCTGACGAATGCTAGACAAAGCACGGCAAATTTCATCCACCGCACGATTGGTATAAGAAAGCAATAAAATATTGGCGTTGGGCTTCTTCAATGCCTCTTCTACCTTGTTTTTCAACGAGATAGACGTTTTTCCCGTACCCGGAGGACCCAGCAACAAAAAGATATCGCCTTTAGCGCCCAGCAACAGCGCACGACGGTCTTCATTCGCCGTTACAAAGCTGTTCAGAGCGCGAAACATGCCGGTGTAAGTGCTGTCCATATAATCGTGTTCAAGGGCGTAACGGGAGGACGGATTCCAGACCTGCGGATTTTTCTGTCGGAATCGCAAACGGACGGTAACAAACTGCATGTCCATCGTTTCGATAGCGCCTTTGAAGACTTGCCGATTATGGACTGTGTCTTCTGTAGCGTTGCGCTCGTAGAGAACTACCGCGTCGCCCTGTCGAAAATTCGGCAAATAGAGGTCTTCGTATTCCGGGATGGCAAGCCGAATGGTATGCTGTTCGGTGTCCGCCTGATTGTCGGCGATCGTCAAATCGGGTAAAATTTCTCCGGCAATCATTTTGTCTTCCAAGGGGGCGTTCCACAAGACCGACGATTTTTTGACCCCTTCATATTCGCGTTCTCCGGCTTTTGAAATCCACAATTCTTTATTGACAAAGGCATAGAGCCGCAGAAAATACTGTTGTTCGAGCGGATGCAGCATCGCAAACGACTTCGGAAAACAGTCGATACTCGGCGCCAAATAATGTTCAAACAGTTTGCCGGTCAGCTTTCCGGTGTTCAGATTTCCGGCGCTGATTCCGCGCAACAAAGCCTGCGCTGTCGCAATGTCATTCCGCTGATGTAAAAGATATTCACGCGCAACTATTTGATTGCGAAGCGATAACGCCATATTTAAATGTTTGCGCGAATGACTTTCTTTGCTCAAAATCGGATATTTGGAATAAAGCAAAAACGACGCCACATGGTCGGGAGAAAGTTGCAAATTAAATTCCAAAATTGCCAAATAGAGAATCATTTGAATATAATGATTTTCGGCAGAATGGATAAATGCGCCGCCGGAGCGAAAATCTTCCACCGCCTTTCCCGATTTCAGTTCAATAAATTTACTGTAATCGCACAGCATGATGTCTAAACGCCCCTGTAAACCCAAAGCGCCGGAAATGAACGATGGTTCCAAAACCACTTTATCCTTATCAATACCGGCTTTCGGGAAAAAATCTTGCACCGCATAACGGATGTTATCGAAATGCCGACGACAATTTTCAAAAAATGCCGCTTCGTCCTTCGGATTTTTCAGATCGGCGCACGTCGTAACTTCAAAAGCAGCCGTCTGAAACAGTTTGCGCAAAGCGGCGACATATTCCACCGATTGCTCTGTGGTGGCATTGACAAATTCGTCGATAAAAAAGTTTGCCGTATTTCCCAGCAATATCGGTGCCGTCATTGTTCGCGACTGCATCCGTGCCAGTGTATAATTCAAGGGGTGATGTCCGTAAGGCTTGAAACATTCCGCCAATGAGCTTGTATCTATCAGATAATCAGGCTCATAAATAATAAATTCGCAACTTGGATGTTGCGTGTCGGCAGACAGATTCAGCAAATTCAGCACATTGCCGGTTTGCAAAGCGAAAGACAGCTCCGACAAGTCGCGTTGCTGGCTTGCGGTCAGAACGACCGAGAGCGCTTGCCCGTCGGCAGTTGTTACGGACAGGACATTTTCATGCAGGTTTCGGAAGGTGGATCGAACAATTTTCATCATCGTTTTATTTGATTTTTTCTCGGACTTCACTCAAGAACGATTTCATTGCAGCGGAATCTCTGTTTTCTATGATTTTCAACAAATTAGCTAATTCGCGGCGAATCTGTCCGAGTTGTTCGGGCGTATGCGGATTGAACAGAATTTCCGTCAGCAAATAATCGTCTTCCGAAAGCAAGCCGCGTGCAATTGCCATGTGTTTTTTGAATGTCGTCCCCGGAGCCTCCTGATGTTTCATAATAGAGGCGAAAACCAGCGTCGAGGCAAACGGAATGGATAGCGAATAGGCAACCGTTTCGTCGTGTTCATCAAACGAATATTCAAAGATGTTCAATTTCAGGGACTGATAGAGATCGCGAAAAAAGACTTTTCCCAGATGATTGGATTCCGAGATGATGATCGCGTTTTCGGACGAAAGGTTGCCGAGATTGGCAAAAGTAGGTCCGAACATCGGGTGCGTTGAAACGAAAGGACGTCCGACTGATTCGTAAAAAGCTTTCAAACCGGTTTTGACCGACGCAATATCGGAAATAATACATCCGACAGGCGTGTAAGGCAAGGTTTGTTTGAAGGCCTCAATCGTATATTGCACGGTCGATGCATTGATGAGCAGCTCCGGCTGGAAATCAGCTATTTCTTCCGGTCTGCTCATTCGCACACAATTATAGGTGAACCGCAACCTCGCGGGATTGTAATCGTAAATTGCCACTTCGTGATCAAAACTCAAGACATCGGCAAAAAAAGATCCCATTTTTCCGGCTCCAAGAATTTGAATTTTCATATATTTCTGCTTTTCGATTAAAAATAACGGCACAAAATTAGACAAAATAATTGGTATTTCAATTATTTCTCGTATATTTGCCCCTCAAATTCAAAGTATGAAACGAAACAATTATGATTCATGTACAACATATCAATAAAAACTATGGGCGTATCTGCGCATTAAAAGACATCTCCATAGACGTGCAAGCCGGTGAGTTGTTCGGACTTATCGGACCTGACGGCGCAGGCAAGACGACCCTTTTTCGCATCTTAACTTCCCTCTTGCTGGCGGATTCCGGCGAGGCGACGGTTGATGGTTTGAACGTGCGCAAAGATTTCAAAGAGTTACGCAATCACATCGGCTATATGCCCGGACGCTTTTCGCTGTATCAGGATTTGACGGTCGAAGAAAATTTGAAGTTTTTTGCGACGATTTTCAACACTACCATTGCCGAAAACTATCATTTGGTAGCGCCCATTTACAGCCAGATAGAAAAATTCAAAACACGGCGGGCGGGCAAGCTGTCGGGCGGAATGAAACAAAAATTGGCGCTCTCGTGCGCTCTGATTCACAAGCCGACCGTCTTGTTTCTTGACGAGCCGACAACCGGCGTCGATCCTGTTTCGCGCAAAGAATTTTGGGGAATGTTGAAAGCGTTGAAAGCGGCAGGCATCACCGTTCTCGTTTCGACGCCCTATATGGACGAGGCGATTTTATGCGACCGGATAGCGTTGATGCAACACGGACAAATTTTGTCGGTAGATGCACCGGACAAGATTGTGGCGCAGTTCCCGACAAAACTCTATCGTGTGCGGTCGAACAACAATTATGCCCTCTTAAACCGTATGCGACAACATCCCGCCGTTGAAACGGTATTTATGTTCGGCGAATATTTGCATGTTACGTTTGTGGATCAATCGAAAGCGACGTCCGCCTGTTTTAGTGAATTTGAGGCGCAGTTTGAAGAAATTACGCCCAATATTGAAGATTGTTTCATCTATTTAACGCAACAAAAATGGATTATGTAATCGAAACCAAAGACTTGACCAAACGCTTCGGCAATTTCACCGCCGTAGATAATATTTCGTTTGCGGTCGGCAGAGGCGAGATCTTCGGCTTTTTAGGCGCGAATGGTGCGGGCAAAACGACTGCGATGCGGATGTTGTGCGGATTGAGTCGCCCGACTTCCGGTCAAGGTTTTGTTGCCGGATATGATATTTTCCGTCAGCAGGAAAAAATCAAACGCAATATCGGCTATATGAGCCAGAAATTTTCGCTCTACGAGGACTTGCAAGTTTGGGAAAATATGCGGCTGTTTGGCGGCATCTATGGCGTCAAAGACAGTGTCATTTTCTCAAAAATAGACGAAACATTAGAAAAACTCGGATTGAGCAGTGAACGCAACACTTTGGTCAAAGCCCTGCCACTGGGTTGGAAACAAAAATTAGCCTTCTCGGTAGCCATTTTTCATGAGCCGCAGATTGTTTTTCTCGATGAACCGACCGGAGGCGTCGATCCTGTTACCCGCCGACAATTTTGGGAGCTGATTTATGAAGCGGCATCACGCGGCATCACAATTTTTGTTACGACGCACTATATGGATGAAGCCGAATATTGCCACCGCGTTTCGATTATGGTAGATGGACGCATTGAGGCGCTGGATACGCCACACAATCTGCGGCAGCAGTTTCAGGCGACAACGATGGACGAAGTGTTTCACCGCCTTGCCCGCAAGGCTCAACGGCAGGGAGAATAAGTCATGAAACAGTTATATGCCTTTGTACAAAAAGAATTTCTGCATATTTTTCGCGATGTGCGCACCATTTTGCTGATCATCGGGATCCCCGTCGCACAAATTCTGATCATCGGTTTTGCGGTCAGCACCGAAGTCAAAAATATCAAAACAGCCATCTATGATCCGTCCAACGACGTATCAACGCGGCAAATCATCGACAAATTGGCGGTCAGCGAATATTTTAATATTGTGGAATATTTGAGCAATCCCGATCAAATCGAAGACCGTTTTCAGCGAGGCGACATTCAGTTTGCGATGGTGTTCGGCGACCGGTTTCACGAAAATCTTTATCACAACGGGAATGCCTCCGTGCAACTTTTGGCGGACGCCACCGACCCCAATCAAGGTACCGTAGCCGCCAATTATGCCGCCGCTATCATCTCCGATTATGCACAAACCATGATGAGCGACCTGAACATTCCTTTTCAAATCATGACGCAGGTGCAGATGCTCTATAATCCGAGTATGCGCAGTTCCTACGACTTCGTACCCGGACTGATGGGCTTGATTTTCATTCTGATATGCGCCATGATGACCTCTATTGCCATTGTGCGGGAAAAAGAAACCGGCACGATGGAAGTGCTGTTGGCATCGCCCGTCAAACCGATTTATATTGTGCTTGCGAAGATGGCGCCGTATTTTCTGATTTCGTGGTTTATTTTGATCGTTATTCTACTGATGTCGGTATTTCTGTTGCATGTGCCGATCACCGGTAATCTGCTGTGGCTCAATGTTTTCTCATTGATATACATTGTCCTGTCGTTGGCTTTGGGACTGCTGATTTCGACCATTGTAAATACGCAGGTCGCTGCGATGTTGGCGTCCGGCATGGGGCTGATGATGCCGTTCATGATCCTGTCGGGGATGATGTTTCCGATAGAAAGTATGCCGACTTTTTTGAAAATTGTCTCGTGCATTATACCCGCTCGGTGGTATATTTCAGGCGTGCGCAAGGTGATGATAGAAGGCGCAGGCGTCGAACACATATTGCCCGAATTACTGATATTGACGGCGATGGCAAGTTTCATTATTCTCGTCAGTTTAAAAAACTTCAAAAAACGATTGGAGTAAAAAAAATTAAAAAAGACAATGCGATGTTGAAAGTATTAATACAGAAAGAATTTAAACAGATTGGACGGAACTCGTTCATTCCCAAAATATTATTTGTAATGCCCCTGATGGTGATATTGGTTTTTCCTTGGGCGGCGAATCAGGAAATCACCAACATTCAGGTGGCGATTGTGGATAACGACCACAGCGGTTTTTCGCGCCGATTGACGGACAAAATCGCCGCTTCCGACTATTTTCGTCTATCTGCCATATCAGAAAATCACGAGGTCGCGCTCAGCACGATGGAAGATGACAATGCCGATGTGATTCTCGAAATTGAGCGTGATTTTGAAAAGCGCCTGATGACCGAAGGCGTTGCCAATGTGATGATTTCCGTCAATGGCGTCAATATTATCAAGGGTGGTTTGGCGTCGAATTATATGAGCAGCATTGTCCGCGAATTTGCGACGGAGCTGCGCGAAGAAAACGCGACTTCTGCGATTGCCGACGTCGGACTGAACCTTTTACCGGTCGCCCGATTCAACCCATTCGGCGATTACAAAGTCTTTATGATACCGGCGCTGTTAGTGATGCTGCTGACCATCATTTGCGGATTTTTGCCGACCATCAACATCGTCAGCGAAAAAGAGATCGGCACCATCGAACAAATCAATGTAACGCCGGTCAAAAAATCCATTTTCATCCTTTCCAAACTGATTCCAAATTGGATTTTGGGACTATTGATTATGAGCGTATATCTGTCGTTAGCGGCTTTGGTGTACGGATTGACGCCCGCAGGCTCTTTGTTGACCATTTATCTTTTCGCCGTGATTTATATTTTAGTCGTGTCGGGATTGGGGCTGATGATTTCCAATTATTCGTCCACGATGCAGCAAGCGATGTTCACCATGTTTTTCTTTATGATCATCATGATTATGCTCAGCGGGCTGTTTACGCCCATTGCCAGTATGCCGCGTTGGGCGCAAACGCTGACGATGTTCAACCCTTTGCGTTACTTCATCGAAGTGATGCGGATGGTCTATCTGAAAGGCAGTGGCGTCGAATCGCTTTATAAACAGATGCTTGCCCTACTGACTTTTGTGGTCGTCATCAATTTCGGCGCCATTCGGAGCTACAAAAAAAGCGGATAGCGCCTTATCCGTAGATGATGTTGCCGTTTTCGTCGCGATACTGGTCAAAACTCTTATTGTATTGATCCATCGCCCGAAGGCTCATCCCCATACTCGAAAATCCACCGTCGTGATAGAGATTTTGCATCGTTACTTTGCGCGTCAAATCCGAAAACATCACGATGCAGTAATCGGCACATTCTTCCGCATCGGCATTGCCCAGTGGCGACATCCGGTTGGCAAAATCCATCAACTTGTCCATCCCTTTGATACCGCTGCCGGCAGTGGTCATAGTCGGCGATTGCGAAATCGTATTGATACGTACATTTTTTTCACGCCCATAGATGTAACCAAAACTGCGGGCAATAGATTCCAACATCGCTTTGGCGTCCGCCATATCGTTGTATCCGAACAGCGTGCGTTGTGCCGCCACATAACTCAAGGCGATAATCGAGCCGCCTTCGCTGATAGCATCCAATTTTTTAGCGGTCTGTATCATTTTATGGAACGAAATTGCCGAAATATCCATGGTTTTGTTTAACAAATCGTAATCTAAATCATCGTAAGGACGTTTTTTACGAACATTCGGCGACATCCCGATAGAATGAAGCACAAAATCAATTTTTCCGCCCAAAATTTCGACCGATTTATTGAAAAGCATTTCCAAATCTTCCAAATTGGTCGCATCTGCCGGAATGACTTCCGACTGCAGTTTTTCTCCCAGTTGCGCCACTTCGCCCATTCTCACTGCGACCGGCGTGTTGGTCAATGTGATTTTAGCGCCCTCTGCCACAGCCTTTTCCGCAACTTTCCAAGCGATAGACAAGTCGTTGAGCGCACCGAAAATGATGCCTCTTTTTCCATTTAATAAATTGTAATTCATTGTGTCTTTAATTAAATTCGGCACAAAAGTAGTAAAAGTGTGCAATATGTGCAAATTATTTTTGAAAAAACGTGGATAGTGGTGAGTGATGAGTGGTTAGTGGTTAGTGGTTAGTGGTTAGTGGGGAACTGATAGTATCACTTCGGAGTGATGCTATCAGTGAAACAACTCGTCATTCCGGCGAATTGTTATTTTACCACGACACTTTCTTAACCCCCGGTATTAGTCCTGCCGAAGCCATTTCGCGCAGTTGGATACGCGAGATGCCGAACTGACGGACGTAGCCTTTCGGACGACCGGTCAATAGAGCGGCAGTTGCAAGCGACTTATTGACGGTCAAAAC
>JAISUM010000018.1 GCA_031272095.1 Candidatus Symbiothrix sp.
GCGCACAGACGACGAAAGCGGAATCTCGCGACCGAAAATCCGCTTCATCACTCCGCCTTTTAACTCAATATTTCTGTAAAAATCAGGCTTTATGCTCAAATAAGCATCTTTTAGCGCAACGCCTTTCTCTGTCATATCTGCCTGAAAAACAGCCGACAGCGATTTGTCGCTCTCAAACGCAGCCTTTATCCTCCCGCGCCTTACGCCAAAGTGATAAGACCCGTCCTGCTCATTCTGAAATTCCGTTTGAATATAACCCGAAACATCCGCTGTCTGCGCATTTATATTAACGCTTAAAACACAAATTATCAAGAGAATAAAAATCTTAATCATTTGAAACATATTTGTTAATCCGCCGCAAAAGTACTCACGTCGGATTACAAACCGGATACGCCGGTGTTACGAAAATGATAAGAATGAAAATTATTAACCGACCAGCCAACGCGCGACGGTGCACAAAGATATTGGAGTGTGAAAAACCAAGCAATAACTTATTCGACGTGGTATTTGTCCTCGCAACGGTGGCAACTAATGGCTTCGCTTTCGGGGAAAAATTCGCTCAACAAGTCGTACAGCGCCGGATCGTAAGCTTTCAGTTCGGCGCGGGTATTGACTTGATTGTGTTTGCTGTCGGGCGCGGGCATTTCGGCATTGACATTGAACCAGCTTTGCACGCCTTCGGCAAAATATTCGGCAATATCGGTTGCTGCATAAGTATTCACCCATTTTCCGGCGGCGATAGCGGTATCCAACAGTTTTTGCAATCGCGCATTGAAATCAGGATACACGGACACGATGCCAATCAGGTGAATCGAATGGGCAAACTCGTGAATCAGAATATCTTCCGCGTGGTATTTGTCGATCTGATAGCAAAGCAGATTTTCTTCGGCGCAGGTCGTCAGCGGCAATTCGAGGTCGCCGCCCAATCCACGCGCCCGCAGATCCCAGTTGAGCGAAGTGTCGTTTGCCAAATAAGCGTGTTCGGGAATGTCGGTTGTGCCTTCATACCTGCCCATCACGCCGACGCGAGTATTGACTTTGGTCATTGCGTCTAACACCGCTTTTGGCAGCATTGCCGTCAGTCCGTTGATGGTGCGCCACGCAGCATAGAGAGCTGCATCCGGCGGACGGTGCGACGAAATGATATGGATACCGCCCGCGTTGAGATATTTGGTGTAAAATGGCGACAAATTTAATTCGGTAGGCGGCACAGTGATCGTCGGCTCATTTTGAGAGAAAAGTTGTCCCACACATATTGTCAGGAACAAGAGAGAAAAAATCAGTGATTTCATAATTTATTAATTCATTCCATCTATAAATGCTTGTGGAACAATGGCTTGACGAAAATCGTAGCCTTGCCATGTTTTTTGCAACAACTGCTGATTGAATCGGTCGGTTCCCATGATAAACTGCATCAGTTTCACGCCGACGCTTTCGGAAGATTCTTCCAAGAGGCTCGTGAAAAAATCTTTTTCTTCGGGATATTCTTCCACAGAGTAGCTCTGAATATCGGCTAATTCGGCTGCTGAAACGATGGCGCGGTCGATGCCGCCCAGCTCGTCAACCAATCCGAGTTTCAGGGCTTGATTGCCCGTCCAGACACGTCCTTGCGCAATGCTATCCACTGCTGTTTTGCTGATATTTCGTCCGTCGGAAACCCGCGTCAGAAACACGTCGTAGAACCGGTCGATATAGGCTTGAATCATCGCGCTTTCTTCCTGATTCAGCGGACGCGCAGGCAAGACGCCGACGCCCAACAAAGGAATGGTCAGCACTTCCGATTCAAAGTTGGCATGCTTGTTGGTTTGCACGCCATCGTAGGTAGCGCCCATTCGTTTGGCTAACTGTGCGCCATTGGGAATCATTCCGAAGACGCCGATAGAGCCGGTCAGCGTACCTGATTCGGCGATGATTTTGTTAGCGCCGCAGGAAATATAATATCCGCCGGATGCGGCATAGGTTCCCATCGACACGACAACCGGTTTCACTTTTTTCAGTTCGGCGACCGCATGCCAGATTTGTTCGGAGGCATAGCCGCTACCACCCGGCGAATTGACGCGGAAAACGACAGCTTTCACTTTTTTGTCGTCTTTCAAACGGTTCAATTCTTTGATGTATTCTTTGGCGGTGATAGCGCTTTGCGAATAAAAACTTGGCAGGGCGTCGTCTAAAATTTCGCCTTCCGCATAAAGGACGGCGATCTTGTCTTTGCTGATTTTCCGGTTGCTTTCCGGCACGGGGATCATGTCTTTCACGCCGACGATGGTCAGCGATTCGTCTTTGCCCAAAGACAGTTTATTTTTCAGACACGCCTTGACGTCGTCTTCGTATCTTAAGCCGTCGATCAGATAATAATCAAACAAGCGCTTCGGATCGGTGAAGGTCAGACATTCGTCGGCATAGCTGTTCAGCTGTTCGACGGAGATGTTGCGACTTTCGGAAATTCCTTGCAATATGGTTGTCCAAATATCATTCAGGAAAGCGGTAGTCTGTTCGCGGTTGGCGGGCGTCATCTGACTTTCGGTATAAGGTTCGACTGCCGATTTAAAGGTGCCGACCTTAAAGACTTGCATTTCGATACCCCATTTTTCAAGGATGGCTTTGTTGTACTGAATCGTACTTGCCAAGCCTCGAAAATCCATCATACCTTGCGGATTGATGAAGACGGAGTCCGCCACCGAACAGATATAATACGAGCGATGTGTAAAGTTTTCGCCGTAAGCAATAATGAATTTGCCGCCGGTTTTGAAGTCCAACAAGGCTTTGCGAATGGCTTCTGCCGTCGCGTAACCGCATTGCGTCAAACCGCCTTTCAGATAGATGCCTTTGATTTTGTCGCTGTCTTTGGCTTTTTTGATAGCCGACAAGATGTTGTTCAATCCGTTTTGTTCGACGGCAGACCCGCTCAACAGCAAATCGAAAGGATCGCTTGTCGCACGGTCTGCTATTTCACTGTTCAGATTGATTTTCAATACGTTTTCCGATTTCAGCGTTTTCGTTTTCGTTTCGCTCATCGAGCCGATCATGCCGATAAAAAAGCTCATCGAAAACAGCAACAACAGCGTTCCGCCGATGATCACTCCCAAACAGGAGGCAAATATCATTTTGATGAAACTTTTCATGCTTCTGCTTTTTCTGCGACCCATTTATAAACAAAGGCTGCCAAAGCTGCGCCGATGATCGGAGCTACGATGAACACCCACAACTGCGGCAATGCTAATGGATTTTCGGCAAAGATTGCCTGACTGATCGAACGTGCCGGATTGACCGACGTATTGGTCAGCGGAATACTGATCAGGTGAATCAAGGTCAGCGTCAAACCGATCGCCAATCCTGCAAAACCTTTGGGTGCACGCGCATCGGTAACTCCCAAAATCACAATCAGGAAGACGAAGGTCAAGACCAATTCGATCACAAACGCGCCTGCCAAAGTCAGGTTCAGATAGCCTGCCGCGCCTCCGAAAAAGGCGTCGCCATAACCGTTAGCGGCAAAAGTGCCGGTCGTTCCGCCTGTCTGACAGACAATAAATGCCATCAAAGCAGCCGCTAAAATACCGCCAATCACCTGCGCGACGATATAGACGCCCAGATCTTTGCCGCTCATTCTTCCGGCGCAAAAAACGCCTACGGAAACAGCCGGATTCAGATGTGCACCCGAAATGTTTCCGATGCCATACGCCATGGCGACGATGGTCAAACCAAATGCAAAGGCAACTCCGAGAAAGCCAACAGCGCCTCCTGCAAACACGGCAGTTCCACAACCGCCCAACACTAACACAAATGTGCCGATCAGTTCGGCAACAAATTTTTGACTAATTTTCATGTTACTACAATATTAATTATTAATAATGCTCAATGTGAAGCCATATTCATAATGGTCGTCGGTCAGACGATAGGGTGCGTGGGGACGTGCGCCCCAACTGTTATCACCGCCCACGCCGCATTGCACCAAGTCGATATTCAGATAAACTTCCGGACGAGGCGTGATGTCGCTGGGATGCGTATTTTTTTTGGTCATACCGAAATCCAAATCCGATGTGGGATTATGCGCTGCCTTCATACTCAAGGGTTGTTTGCCGACGATTTTCAAACCGAAACCGTCCTGATTGGTCAGTGTCATCCAGCGGACGTCGGTGCGGTTGCCGTTTTCCTGCGGACGCATATAATCGAAGCCCATATTGGCGACCGAATCGGTATAAATGCCAACGAATGAAGCCGTATTGCGGTCGGAATAGTTTTCCCAAGGACCACGTCCGTAGTAGCTTACGGTTTCAAATTCCGACGGCAAGCGGAGTTGTGCGCCGAAACGCGGCAATTCGGGCAGTCCGGTTTTTCCTGCTTTCCAAGCGATATGGACGTCCAACGAACCATTACCATAGAAAGTATAGGTCATGGTATAAGGACTGGATACGAGATCTAAATTGTATTGGCTTTTGACGATGACTTTGGAGTCGGTTTTTTCTACCGAGAAGTCCGTCAAAGTTTTGTTGGATCCTGCTAACTGCCATACGGCGCAACGTTCTTGTTGTCCGCAGCCGAAATCATTATCGGTCGGCGCACGCCAGAAGTCGGGTTGTATGCCGCCCCAGAACAGTGAACGTCGATCGCGGGAATAGCCTTCCAAATTGCCGTTCTTTTTGTTGAATGATGCATACACTTCGCCTGCTTTCAGCATCAGACGGTCGTCGTCTTCGCGCATGACTTCCACTTTTTCGTCGGAAATAGTGGGGAGTTGTACGAAATAGGCATCCGGTTTGTCCAGCGCAAACTGTTCGCGGGCAACTTCGTGTCCGGCGGGCAAAATATTGGTGTAGAGCGTTTTGTTCGTCGCATAGATATTCAAGAAACGTTCATTGGCGCCGAATTTCAGATCTTGAATCACGGGGAGCGGAATGGTGATATCTTTCTTTGAACCGGCAGGCAGCGAAATATCTACTTTGCCTTCTGCTGTTTTTTCGCCGTTTTTATAGAGTTCCCATCGAAAATTGTAATCTTTCAGATCGTTGTATAAAAAGTTGTTTTCGACGGTGATAATGCCTTTATTCAAATCTTTGGCACGGAAGATAATATCCTGATAGACCTTTTTCACTTCGTAAAGTCCGGGATGCGGCAGGCGGTCGGGCGTAACCAAACCGTTGGCGCAGAAATTCTGGTCGTGCGTGTATTGATAGCCGCCGATGTCGCCGCCATACGCCCAGTATTTACGTCCGGAATCGTCGGTGGCGGACAGTCCCTGATCGACCCAGTCCCAAATGAAACCGCCTTGCATGTGGGGAGAAGTGGCGATTATATCGAAATATTCCTGAAAATTGCCGCTGCTGTTGCCCATTGCGTGCGCGTATTCGCACATAATAAACGGACGGGTTACATCGGTGCGGGCGGCATAACGTTTCATATAATCAATGCTTGGATACATCGGGCAAACGATGTCGGTATTGTCGGCTTCGTGTGCCTGTTCAAATTGTACCGGACGCGAGGGGTCGCGTTCTTTCAGCCATGCGTAGATTTCGGGGAAGACGGTGCCGTTGCTACATTCGTTGCCCATACTCCAAACGATGACGCAGGGATGGTTTTTATCGCGTTCGAGCATTCGGCGCACGCGGTCGAAATGTGCTTCACGCCATTCGGGGAAGTTCGCCACATTGCGCGGTCCATAGCCCAAACCGTGAGATTCTATATTGGCTTCATCAACGATAAATATGCCGTAGTAGTCGCACAAACGATACCAGAGCGTACTTTGCGGGTAATGGCTGGTGCGCACGGCGTTGATGTTATTTTCTTTCATGCGTTGAATGTCGGTTGTCATCATTTGCCACGTTTGAGCGTGTCCGAAGTAAGGATGATGTTCGTGCAGATTGACGCCACGCACTAAAATGGGTTTTCCGTTGACCAAAAGTTGTGCATTTTTGATTTCTACTTTGCGGAATCCGATTTTTGTGCCTGTTGTTTCGATGATTTTGCCGGAGGCGTCTTTCAAAGTGAGTACCAAGAAGTAGAGATTGGGTGTTTCGTTGCTCCAGAGTTTGGGCGACGCTACTTTTTCAGCGGCAATCGTATGCCGGATGGCATCGCTTTTATGGACGGTCAGCGGAAGGTTTTTCGACCAGACGGTTTTGCCTTTGTCGTCCAAGAGTTTGACTTCCGTAATGGTTTTTTGGTCTGCGCCGGAATGATTTTCCAAAGTCAGATCTAATGAAAACAGTCCGTTTTTATAGTTTTTATCCAAATCGGCTTTGGCTTCAAAGTCGAGGATGCGGACTTGCGCGGTCGAATAGAGATAAATGCTGCGGTCGAAGCCTGACAGACGCCAGAAGTCTTGATCTTCGAGATAGGATCCGTCGCTCCATCGATAGCCTTCGATGGCGATGCTGTTGTCGCCTCGTTTGAGTTGATCGGTGATGTCAAATTCAGCCGGCACTTTGGTTCCCTGACTGTAGCCGACGTATTTGCCGTTGATCCAGACGTACATTGCCGCCAAGCTGCTTTCAAAGTGCAGATACACGCGGCGTCCGTCCCAATTGGCGGGCAAAGAGAATGTCCGCACATAGCAGCCCACCGGATTGTCTTTGTGGTCGATGTAGGGCGGATTGGCGGGGTAGGGGTAGGTCGCGTTGGTGTAGATCGGCGTACCGAAACCCTGAATTTCCCAGTTGCCGGGGACGCGAATGTTTTTCCAATTGCTGACGTTGTAGCCTTCTTTGTAGAAGTCTTTCGGTTTGTCAGCCGGACGTTGTGTCCAGTAGAATTTCCACACGCCGTCTAACGACAAGTAATAGGGCGATTTGACGCTGAGCGCCATGTAGTCGTCGATCAACTGTTTCTCGTCGACGTAGGGCAAGGCTGTCGCCCTCGGCGGGAGTTTGTTGATGCCAATGATTTCGGGGTTTTCCCACTCAGGCGTTTGTGCCATCAACGATGCGCAGTAAGATAACGCCATACAACTGAAAAGAATGATTTTTTGCATGATGTGATTCATTTAATTATTTATTTAGTGATTTATAAGAATTTCTTATACCGACCGCAAAAATAATCATTTTTTTCTTAACTGCAAGTCATTTTGCAATATTTTTCTGCGCAAAGGGGGGAAAAGGGCTTATTTTAATCCGTTAAGGATGCATGTTTTTTATACAAACGCTTAAATTCGCGCTCGATTTTTTCGGAGTAGATAAAATTAAATGGGAGATGGAGAGGACAAGCCGTGTCGTAAAGATAAAACAAAACTGATAGCATCACGCGGAGTGATACTATCAGTTGAAAATTTGTGGAATGACGTCGTCAGTTCAGCAGACGTCGGACGGCTTCCGAGATGGCGCGTCCTTCGGCTTTTCCTGCCAGCGCTTTGCTTGCTGCGCCCATCACTTTGCCCATGTCTTTGGCTGATGTGGCGCCGACTTGGGCGATGATTTCTTTCAAGGCGGCGTCTAATTCGTCTGCCGTCAGCTGTCGCGGCAGATAGGATTCTATTACGGCGACTTCGGCTAATTCTTTTTCTGCAAGTTCGGGGCGGTTGCCGTCGGCATAAATGGAGGCGCTGTCTTTGCGTTGTTTGACCATTCGCTGCAGGATTTTCACTGCTGCCTCGTCGGATAGTTCGCCGTCGGCACCCTTGGCGGTTTTTGCTTCCAAAAATTCTTTTTTGACTCCCCGCAGGGCTTCCAAACGGATCTTTTCTTTTGCCAGCATAGCGAGCTTTATGTCGTTGCTGACGGTGTCGAATAAGTTCATCTTCATCAGTGTTTAGTTGTTATTGTTTAGTTGTTAATTGTTTTTATGATGCTGTAGGCATTTGCCATTCCTAATTCGCCGGCTTTGCTCAGGTCGCTGATTGCGGCGGCGTTTTCTCGCAGGAAGAGGCGCGTCAGTCCGCGATTGAAGTAGGCTTCTGCAAATTCGGGATTGCGGGCGATGGCTTCGTTGTAATCTTTCATCGCGCCGCGATAATCTTTTTGCAAACAGCGCAAATTTCCGCGATTGAAATAGGCATACACAAAATCGGGATTCAACCGGATCACGCGGTCATAATCCATCGTGATCAGTGCGAGATCGAAACTTCGTTTGGTTTCTTCCGACTCCGATGGTGCGGTCTTTTTTCCCGAATCGTTGAGTTCTATCTGTTTATATCTCACGACGGCGCGGTTGAAATAGGCTTCCGCGAACTGTTCGTCGCACTGAATTGCGCGTCCGAAATCGTCAATTGCTTCCGACAAATCTTGGACTACCATAAAGTCCAGCGCCCGCCCGAAATAGGCATAGGCATCTGTCGGATTGCGGTCGATCGTCAGCGAATATTGGTCGATAGATTGGAAGTGGAGCGCCACCTGTTCGTCGGTCAGCGCTGCTTCTCGGTTGACGATTTTCAGCTGATAAGCCAGATGATTTTTGGCGTTGAAATTGTTGATCATCGTATCGGAATAAGCTACCGAACGATCTATTGGGGCGATTTGCGTATAATAAGTCAGCACAAATTGCGGTTCTAAGTCGGCTTTCACTTGTCGGTCTTGCACCCTTCCGCGAATTTCGGTCTGATACGACGATTGAATTTCTTCATCTTTATCAAGGACGACAAGTCGATTGAATTTATCGATATCTTTATCTGACCGGGCGCGGGTTTTATTGTCATTGTCGTCGATTGCGGATGCTTCTTCCGCCGAGTCGTAGATTTTTTTCCCTGTTACGATTTTTCCTTGTTCGCGTTCTTTTTGCAATTTTTGTTCTAATTGGAACGCCTGCCAGTAGTCGGCGTCGGCTTCTTTCGTCAGTTTCATCTTCCGTTTGATTTCCGCTTTAAAATAATAAGCCGTAACAAAGTTCGGATATTCGGCAATCACCGTATTCAGATCTTCGATGGCTTCCTGATATTGCGTCGCTTCATTATGAAGAATAGCGCGGTTGTAAATCGCCATAAAATTATCCGGCTCGACCGTAATAACATAATTAAAATCTTCCAACGCGCCATAGACGTCGCCCACTTGCGAGCGCAGCAGTCCGCGGTTGAAACGCGCAATCAAATTACGGCTATCCATCGCCACGACCGCGTCATAATCAGCCATCGCGCCGCGCAAATCGTTCAGGTAATAGCGCACCAAACCGCGATTGATGTAATAAGCCGCCTGTCGCGTGTCCAAATAAATTGCCTGATTGAAATCTTTCAACGCTTGTTCATAATCTTGTTGCTGATAATATACAATGCCACGTCGCGCATACGCCGGAGCAGAATATTTATCCAATGTCAGCGCATAATTGAAATCGTCCATCGCTTTTGCCGTGTCGCCGGTCGCACAATAGGCAGCGCCGCGCATCAAATAAGCATAAAGATAGCGCGGCTGCACCTCCAATAAAGTGTCCAAAGTTGCCAATGCCGAATCATACTGTTCGCTTTGCAGATAGGCAATCGCCTTGTTATGTAGCAGCAGACGATCTTCCGGCTGCAATTCCAAGCCCTTGTCGTAATCCTGAATAGCGCCCGCATAATTGTTCATACTCTGTCGTGCCAGGCCCCGATATAGATAGGCATACACCAAAAACGGATTGCGTTCCAAACACAAATTACAATCATTTTCGGCGCCCGCATAATCGTCTAAATACAGTTTCGCTAATGCACGGTAAAGATAGGGTTCCGCCAAATAAGGTTTCGCTTTTATGACCTGATTAAAGTATTGGATCGAAAGCACATAGTCTTCATAATGCAAAGCCTGCTTTCCCACTGTCAACACGCGATTAGTATTGACTTGGGCGCCCGCCGCACAGCACAAAAAAAGACAGCATCCAAGCATGTATCGGCGAAAATAATATATTTTTCGGGGTTTCATGCCGACAAAGGTAATGAATAATTCCGAAAAAAGCAAGCGGGTGGGGAGTGTTTAGTGGTGAGTGAATAGTGTTTAGTGGTGAGTGATTAGTGATTAGTGATTAGTGATTAGTGGGGAAGCGGGAAAATAATCAATTCAGCAACACTACATTTTCGACGTGGTGGGTATGCGGAAACATATCGACCGGTTGGACGCTCCGCACGGTGTATTTGCTCGACAGCAGATTCAGGTCGCGGGCTTGCGTTGCCGGATTGCAACTGACATAGACGATGCGTTGCGGCTCGGCAGCCAAAATGGTGGCGATGACGTCGTCGTGCATTCCGGCGCGGGGCGGATCGGTAATGATCACATCGGGACGACCATAGCGGGCAATGAAATCGCCGTTCAGCAGATCTTTCATGTCGCCTGCAAAAAACCTTGCATTGGAAATCCGATTGACTTCGGCATTGGTTTTTGCATCTTCAATCGCTTCCGGGACATATTCTATTCCAATGACTTGACGCGCTTGTCGGGCAACAAAATTAGCGATAGTGCCGGTGCCGGTGTAGAGATCATAAACCAATTCCTGACCGGTCAGTCCGGCAAATTCTCGGACAATGGAATAGAGCCGATATGCTTGTTCGCTGTTGGTCTGATAAAACGATTTTGCACCGATTTTGAACCGTAAACCTTCCATCGTTTCCCAAATATGGTCTCGTCCGGCAAAGACATGGACGGTCTGGTCGGTGATGGTGTCGTTGGCTTTGCGGTTGATGATGTAGAGTAGGGAAGTGATTTCGGGAAATTTCTCCGTAATATAGCGCAACAATGCCTCAATTTTTTCGCGATCGTCTTCAAAAAACACGACAATCAGCATCACTTCGCCGGTCGATGACGTCCGAATAATGATGTTGCGCATCAAACCGGTTTGTCGTCGCAAGTCGAAAAAAGAATATTGATGTTTCAGGCAAAAATCTTTGATTGACAGGCGAATACGGTTCGACGGATCGGCTTGCAACCAACATTCTTCGATGTCAAGCACCTTGTCGAACATATTCGGAATATGAAAACCCAAAGCATTCATGTTGTCGAATTGCTGTTGGCTTTTGACCTCCTCCCAAGTCATCCAGCGCTTGTTGGAAAACGTATATTCTAATTTATTGCGGTAATATTGCGTCTTTTCCGAGCCAAGAATCGGCGTAATTTCGGGCAGTGAAAGTTTTCCGATGCGCGTCAGATTGTCCGTAACTTGTTGTTGCTTGTAGCGAATTTGTTCCGAATAGGGCAAAATCTGCCATTTACAACCGCCACAGACGCCGTAATGTTTGCAAAAAGCGGTCGCACGTTGCGGCGAATAGCTGTGAAAATGAACGGCTTGTCCTTCGGCATAAGAATGTTTCTTGCGTGTCAGCTGAATATCGACCACATCGCCCGGAACAACAAACGGTACAAAAATGACCAAATCGTTGTACTTGGCAATCGCTTTGCCTTCGGCGGCAATGCCGGTAACAGTAATATTTTCTAAAAGAGGGAGGGCTTTTTTCAATGTGAATTACGATTTAAAAATCAGGGACAATAAGATATAGCTGCAAATGATGACGCTTACACTGATCATGGGGACGCCCACCACAGCGAACAGAACGATCCAAGCGACCGATAAGGCGATCAGTATGAAAGGTTTATGATTGTCTTTCCAAGTGAAATTTTTGAATTTCAGCGAAAACATCGGGATTTCAGACACCATCAATCCGCAAAAAGCGCCGACAAGCGCCACCACCACGATACTGCACACCGCCGGATGTTGCATGCCAAACGGCTCGATCACCGGAATCAACGCCGCCCAAAACAAGGCAGTCGAAGGCACCGGCAAGCCCAGAAATGACGTTGTCTGCCGCGTGTCGGTATTGAATTTTGCCAAGCGTAAAGCCGCAAATACCGGCAGTAACAAGCCGACAAACCGCACAAAATTGCCGTTGGTGATCTGGTCTAAACAGACGAAAATCATACAGCCCGGCGCTAAACCGAAACTGACGACGTCCGCCAACGAATCCAACTCTGCGCCGATTTTGGAATACGCATGTAAGCTTCGTGCTGCAAAACCATCTGAAAAATCGAACACCGCTGCCAATAAAATCAAATAAAAAGCCGCCAACGTGTTGTCGTAGCGCATGACCATCACACATGCCAATGCTCCCGAAAGCAGGTTGAGGCAAGTGATCGTGTTGGGAATATGTTTGGATATGTTCATTGCAGATAAGCTATTACGTCGCGATTGCCGCCGACTCGCTGGTCTAATTCCACATCAATCTGCGCATCCAAAGGCAAAAACAGATCGACGCGCGAGCCGAATTTAATGAATCCCAACTGCTGATTGATATGGCAGTCATTTCCTTCTTTGGCGTAGGTTACGATGCGTTTTGCCATTGCACCTGCAATCTGACGCACCATGATTTTGTCGCCGTTGGTACGTTCGATGACCACCGTTGAGCGTTCATTTTCCGTGCTGGACTTGGGCAGGTAGGCGGCGCGAAAACGTCCGTCCTGATGCGAGCAGTGGATGATTTTTCCATCGACCGGAATCCAATTGACATGCACGTCGGTCAAGCCCATAAAAATCGAAATCTGCAAACGTTTCTCGTGGAAATATTCCGTTTCAAAAGCTTCTTCTATCACCACTACTTTGCCATTGGCAGGCGCCACCACGACCTTATCGGTTTGACCTGTATAAACATAACGCGGACTTCTGAAAAAATTGACTACCGCCAGAAACAAAATAATGGAAACCGCCATTAAACCGAATATCAGCGCTCTATATGCAAAAAAATAAAGTCCGATATTAAGTAAGGATAACAAGACAAATGCAACAAAAATGATTTTGCGCCCTTCTTTATGTATTTTCATAATTTATACTTATGTTGTTTTAGAGTGCAAAAGTAGTAAATAATTTTGAATTATAGAGAAAACGGGGCAACAAAAAAAGATGATTGTTGCTATACTAATCTGTTTTTTTGTACGTTTTGTTTTTTGTGAAGGAAAAAATGACTACCTTTGCGCCCTTAAATGAAAAATAACAGAAATTTGAGTAAACATGAAATTTAAACTACTCGCTATCACGGCGCTCACGCTTGCTTTTTTGGCTTGCAGCACGCCCAAAGATATCGCTTATTTGCAAAATGTAACAGCTATGCAGCAATCGCAGGCTGTAGCTCACGAATCGACCGTCCAAGTCAATGACCGCTTGCTGATCACCGTATCGGCGACGGCAATGTTAGACCAGACGCAAGTCGCGCAATTCAACCTGCCTGCAACCGCGGTGATGGATCCTAATTCCGCCTCTTTGACGCAATCTCCGACTTTGCAAACTTACATTGTCGATACGGAGGGATATATCAGTTTTCCGGTCATCGGAAAAGTCAAAGTTGCCGGATTGCAACACAGCGAAGCCGTCCGTTTACTGTCCGACAAAATCTCGCCCTATCTGTCCGACCCGATTATCAATCTTCAGATCCTCTCGTTCAATGTTTCTGTCTTGGGCGAAGTGCTGAAACAAGGGCTGATCCCCGTTGAAAATGAAAAAATTACCGTTTTTGAAGCCCTTGCCGCTGCCGGAGATATGACGATTTATGGCGACCGCCGTCATGTCAAGCTGATAAGAAATAATATTGATGGCGTTCCTGAAATTCACGAATTGGATTTGACACAGGCTTCGATCATCCAATCGCCTTATTATTATCTGCAACAAAACGACGTGCTGTATGTCGAACCCAATAAAACCAAAAAACGCGACAGCCGCTACGGTTCAAGCGACAGTTTTACAATATCGATACTTTCAATCGGTTTTACGGCAATATCAATGGTGGTTACAGTGTTGGGATTTTTCAAAAAATAAATGATTCAAATTATGGCTACAACAAATAATAAATCGGACAACGAACAAGTTTTGGAGTTTATAAAAATGTGTTTCCGCCACTGGTATTATTTTATCGGCTGCGGATTGATTTGCGCAATAGTGGGCGTGATCTATTACAAAACGGTGTTGCCGGTAGTGTCGGTAAAGGCGCAAGTCGCTATCCGACACGACGAATCCTTGAGCGGCTCTATTACGCAAGGACAGTCGGGAGGCATCCTGAACGCTATCGGTTTGAAAAGCGGCAGTGAAAATATCGAAGACGAAACGCTGATTTTGTCTTCGCACGGGAATATTAGAACAGTCGTCCAAAATTTGGGACTGAATAAATATTATACGGAAATAAAAGCTTTGGGCTTGAATAAGAAACAATTATACGAGCAGTCACCGATTGTCTTGGTAACAGCGCCAGCATTGGCAGATACTTTGGGATCGCCTGTGATTTTCGATATTGCCGTGAAAAAAGACGGTAGCGCATCGGCAAAAATCAAATACGGGAAAATCAAATTGGGCGTATTTCCGATCAATGCCTTCCCCACAACCATCAACACGTCGGTCGGATCATTCACTTTGCAGCCATCGGAATATGCCGGTAACTATCAAAACAAAAACTACCATCTGCGTATATTTTTCAGCAACTACGACTACATGGCGGAAGTCTATAAGACAATGTTTGATATTGATTTCTACAAAAAAAGTTCGGATCTGATTTTGATGTCAATGGACACCGAAAATGCGTATATGGCGAAAAAGCTACTGCTGTCCATTATCGACGTCTATAACACGAACTGGCGCAGCAACAAAAACAATGTCTATGAAAAAACAGTTGCCTACATTGACGAGCGACTGGGGCATGCCAAAGTTGATTTGATAGACGCCGATTTGAAAATTCAGCAATTCAAAGACAAAAATCAGCTGACCGACATCGAAGCCGACGTGAAATATTATTATACGATGAGCGCCGGCATACAGCAATCGCTCTTGGAACTGAAATCGGGAATCGCGGCGCTGAATACGATTTTAGACTTTCTGAACGATCCCGACAACCGTTACAGCCCGCTGCCGTTTATCCCGTCGAGCAGCAATGACGCTTTGGCAAATGTTATTGAAAAATACAACGAAAGACTGTTTCAAATCACCGAATCGAATAAAAATCAGTCACGCACCACACTCTCTGCCAATATGGAAAATCTCTTGACGGTGCAGCGCAATACGGTCATCAATTCGATCAAACAAGAAAAAGAAAGTCAGCTGAAAGCGCTGCAAAACGTTGAACAAAAAGACCGAGAAATCGCGAAAAAATTAGGTAATATTCCTTTGGCGGAACGCGATTATATGACTTTGGCGCGCAATCAGGAATTGCAGCAAGCAATCTATATGTTCCTGTTGGAAAAACGGGAAGAATTAGCCATCCATTCGGCGAGTCTGTTGCCTAAACTGAAAATTATTGACGACCCCTACGTTTCCAACAAATTGGTGTCGCCCAATCGCATGAAAGTAGCGCTGATGGTCTTGTTCTTCGGAGGCATGGTATTCCCATTATTGCTTATCTATTGTGTTCCCCTGTTGTCGAAAAAGAAAAAATAATGGTGAATTTTTTACCTGAAAAAATCAGAATTTATTTCAGCAAAGGGAATGAACGCAGTCGGCTTACCAAAAAAAATATCGCCGCCGCTTTCCTTTTGAAAGGAGTTACCATCCTCATTTCATTGATACTTATCCCACTAACTATCAACTATATAGGACCGGAAGGTAATGGAATTTGGGTTACGCTCTATTCGATGATTGTGTGGCTTAACCTGTTTGACATCGGTTTTGGCAATGGACTGAAAAACAAATTGGCGGAAGCCAAAGCGCGGGGAGAAACCACGCTGGCGCAACAATACATCAGCTCTACTTACGCATGGGTCAGCCTGATTTGCGCAGGGATATTTATTGCATTTTTCCTCGTCAATCCCTGTTTAGACTGGCTGAAAATATTAGGATCCAACGTGCAAACAATGGCTTATCAGCAGGAAATTCCCGGCTTGGTTTGGATATTTCTGATTGCATTTTGTTTTTCCTTTGTACTGAATTTGATCAAATCCATTGTTGCTGCCGACCAACGTCCGGCTATCGGCTCGTTTTTGGATATGCTGGGACAATTATTGACCTTGCTCGGCATTTTTATTCTGTCTAAAACGACGACGCCTTCGTTGATCGCACTGGGATGGGTAACCGCTTTTGCGCCGGTGGTGGTGTATATCGTTGCCCATATCGTCCTGTTCGGCGGTCGCTATAAATCTTGGGCGCCCTCTTTTTCATTGATAGATATGAAACTGGGAATCAATCTGTTACGATTGGGATTTCAATTTTTTATCGCCACTGTTGCCTCAGTAGTAGTTACGCAAACCTTGCCTTTCCTGATCAACCACATGAGCAATCCGACGGAAGTTACCAATTTCAATACCGCTTTTCGCTTGTTTTCGGTGGCGTTTAATGCGATGGCTTTGGTGATCATCCCCTATTGGAGTTCGTTCACAGACGCCTATACACAGCAAGATTTCGTGTGGATGAAAAAATCCGTCAAGCAACTGCATCGCATGTTCCTATTGTTGCTTGTCGGCGAGGCGCTGATTTTGGTATTGTCGCCCTATATTTACTATTTGTGGGTCAATTATTGGATGAACGAGGACAAAGTTTTGGATATTTCGATGTTGATGTCCGCCGCTATCTGTCTTTATGTCTGTATGTTGTGTTGGATCAATCTGAATATTTATCCGCTGAACGGCATCGGAAAAGTTCGGCTGCAAGTCTATAGTTCCATCGTGGAGATCATCGTTTTGATACCGATCGCCTTGTTTCTCGGCAAACATTGGGGCGCTATCGGCGTTGTTTTGGCGCCGACCATTGTCTATCTGCCGCGTATGATTTGGGCGCCGATACAGTTACGGAAATTAATTAATAATCGTGCCACAGGCATCTGGAATCAATAAATTATGATATTTATCGCCTTATCCGTATTTGCAGTCGGTTTGTATGTGTGGGGATATAAAATTCCTGCTTTGCTGGTGATGTTTTTCTTTCTCACTACGGGTTTTCAACTCGTGCCGGAAGAGATGATGGAAAGCGTTCTTACCAAAAGCACCGATTATGCTTTTTGTATTCTGCTCGGAATCATCCTTGTCGATGCCGTGTGCATCAAAAATTATTTCCGGATGGATAAATATGCGTGGTACATCGTTGGTTGGGGCTGTTTCAATATTATTGTGGTCGCATACAGCAAGTTCAATGTCGGATTGAGTTGGGGCGACATCATCCGCGTCTGCCGCTTTCAATTTTTTTGGGCTGCCTATTTTGTGTTCAGAAATTTCGACAAAGCAGACTTGGAAAAGCTGTTGCTCTATCTTTTTAATATTACGGTTGTGATTTCCTGTATTTATCTGCTGCAAGTAATTCTCAATGAATTTTTGCTGAACGGGGATGTGAGAACTTATGCTTACATCTTTGGCGAGAAAATTTCGCGATTCTATAATCAGCCGATGATGATACATTTCTTTGCGTTTATGGCGCTGTATTGTAATCCGTATCAGGGCGTCAAAAAATATCTTACGACCATTATTTTAGTAGCGGCGCTCTTGGGCGCCTTCCACCGTAGCGTGTTTGGTTTCACTTTGATGGCGGTGATCGTCGGATATGCCTTGCGGCTCAAGCCGGTCAATCAGATACGATTTTTTGCCGTATTCGGAAGTTTTATCTTGGCAATGCTGATTTTTTCGGGAACGGCTTTTTTGCAATCCCGTACTTTTTCCGATTTGAAAAATATTTCAGAAGGTAATTATATTGACGCCGACAATATTGATGTGGAAGAGTTGGCGGAATCCACTTTTACTTTTCGTATCGCCCACTTGTACGAGCGCAATCAATACTTGCTCGAACATCCCAAGCGCATCTTATTGGGTGCGGGCTTGATTCATGAAGAATCGAAACAAACCGATCGGATGTTCGATTTTCAGCTTGGGCTGATAGAGGATTTGACCGGCAGAAGAGGGCAAATCGACACCTCCGATATTTCGTATTCGTCACTTTTATTGCGCTACGGATATCTCGGTACGCTGTTTGTTCTGTTTCTGTACGGATGGTTGATGGTCTATTGCTTCAAACACCGAAAGTCAAAATACGGCTTTTTCTCGTTTCTGTATTTTGTTTTCTCCTTCGGATGTTCGCTGTTCTGTGCAAATCTGACGACTCCGATTACTTGGTTGCTCCCGATAATCAGCTACTGGATTATCGAAAAAGAATCATCGGAAGAAACGGTTATTGTTTCGCCATCGTAACATCCAAGCGCCCCATATAGATGCCTTTGTCGCCGACTTGATCGATGACGACTTCCTGCCCGTCCAAATTTTTATAGCGCGCAGCCGATTGCAGCAAGGTATGCGAATGTCCGCCGAGAATAATGTCGATATTGCGGCTGTTTTTTGCCAAATCTACGTCGGTAAATTGCCCTGCTTTTTCTGCCGTATAGCCCAAATGCGACAGACAGATCACCAAATCGCAGTGATCGCGCTCTTTCAACAATGCGGCGGTTTCATTAGCGGTTTGTAGCGGGTCGAGGTATTGCATGCCCCGATAATTATTGGCAGTGATCAGTCCTTCCGGATCGACCAATAGCCCGATGACGCCGATTTTCAGTCCACCTCGAAACAGGATGACATATTTTTGCGTGCGTCCTTCGAGAACGGTTCCGGAAAAATCGAGATTGGTGGTTACCACCGGAAAATAAGCATTGCGCAACATCCGCGCCAGACTATCCAAACCATTGTCAAATTCGTGATTGCCCAGCGTAACCGCGTCGTACCGCATCATATCCATACAGGCAATTTCAGCCCTGCCGCCAAACAGATTGAAATAGGGCGTTCCCTGTACAAAATCGCCGGAATGAAACAGCAAAACCGTTTCGTTTTCGCTGCGCACAGTATTGATATAACCTGCTTGTCGCAGCACGCCGCCCAGACCGGCAGCAGCGTCATTTTCAGGCATCGGCTCTATACGGCTGTGCGTGTCGTTGTTGTGTAAAATAACGATTTGGCGTAAGTCCTGCGCACTGCAGCCGATACTAATGAATAACAGTAATCCTATGATCAATCTTTGCATCTATTTCCTGATTTTTATTGGTTAGACTTTGTATATATCGGAGCATCAAGGCTCTGAATGTTTCGTGAGAATTCCGGCGCTGATCGGCTTGTAGAAAAGCATCCATGCCGTCGTTGCCGTCAGCCAAATAATCCACGGTGGCGACCCGATAGATCCGGTTGTCTTCCAAAGCTTTTCCCCGAATCGACAGGGACGACAAGGCTTGATTTTTAATCACAAAGCGGACTGTCGAAGAAACGCCTTGCCCGCCTTTCAGGGCAAAAGCTTCAAAAAGTTCCCGCACTGCGCTACCTCGCATTTCGACCAAGACCAACTTGTTTTCAAATGGAAAAACTTCATAAATATTTCCGACGGTAATAGCGCCTTTGTTGATCGATGTCCGCAACCCACCCATATTGAGGACGGAAAAATCGACCGTTTGCCAGCGTTCTTCGGCGAGTTGCTGCATCGCGTCTGCTGCAAAATTACTCAACAAACTCTGCGGAAAGCCTTTGGTCAGCGTCTGTTTGCTTGTGCCGATAACAACGCTTGTTTCCGCTTTCAAATGTTGCTGAAAATACGCCACCACTTCTTCCATATCTGCACCTGCAGCCGTTGCCCAAGTGCTGTCCATCACAATTTTTGTGTCCGTTACTGACTGCACTGTGTAATGGGGCGACGAACAAGCCGCACCGTAAGCTATCAGCGCCAGGACAATTCCTGTATTTCTAATTCTCTTCATAAATATTGGTTTCTATTTCTTTTACCCGTTTGAATAAATCCGAGGCAAATACAAAATCGTTCAAATCGTCGTTCTGCGACATGATAATGCCATCTTTGTCGCCTTCCCAAGCTTTTTTCCCTTCGTTGATAAACATAATTTTTTCGCCGATATTCATCACCGAATTCATATCGTGCGTATTGATCACGGTCGTCATATTATATTCTTTGGTTAAATCGTGAATCAGATCGTCGATCAACAAAGCTGTCTTCGGATCTAAACCCGAATTGGGTTCATCGCAAAATAAGTATTTGGGATTAAGGGCAATAGCTCTTGCGATGGCGGCGCGTTTCATCATCCCTCCGCTGATTTCTCCGGGGAACAGAGCGCCTGCATCGTTCAAATTCACGCGATCTAAACAGAACAGCGCCCGTTTTTCGCGTTCCTTTTTCGTTTGGTTGGTGAACATTGTCAGCGGAAACATCACATTTTCCAATACCGACATCGAATCAAACAAAGCAGAGCCTTGAAACAGCATCCCCATTTCGCGGCGCAACAGCTTCAATTCGTTTTTGTTCATGTTGGGTAAATTACGTTTATCGTAGAAAATTTTTCCCGAATCGGGGCGTAACAAACCTATCAACATTTTCATGAATACGGTTTTTCCCGAACCGCTTTTGCCGATAATCAGATTGGTTTTTCCGGGCATAAAAACGGCGGAAATATCTTTGATAACTTCCTTATTATCAAAAGATTTTGTGATATTTTTAACTTCAATCATCAGCCGAGCATTAAGTGAGTTAAGACCAAATCGGTCGCCAAAATCATCACACTGCTCAAGACGACGGCATCGGTGCTGGCTTTTCCGACCTGCAAAGCGCCGCCTTTCACCGTGTAACCGTAATAAGCGGAGATGGATACGATGATGAACGCAAACACCATTGCTTTAATGACGGAATAGCTGATATAATAGGCGTTGAACCAAAATCGGATGCCGTATTCAAATTTGGCGATGGTGATTACGTCGGTCATCCAGCCAATCAGATAGCCGCCGATAAATCCGAAACACATACTGAAAATCACCAGCACAGGAATGAACAGGACAAAAGCGAATATCTTCGGCAAAATCAGATAGTTAGCCGAATTGACGCCCATCATTTCCAGTGCATCAATCTGTTCGGTAACACGCATGGTTCCTAATTCCGTCGCCACATTGGAGCCTACTTTTCCCGACAAAATCAAACACATGATTGATGACGAAAATTCGAGCAGGATCACTTCTCGCGTGATGTAGCCTACCGTAAAAGCAGGAATCATCGGCGATTTAATGTTCAACGAAATTTGTATGGTCAGCACGGCGCCGATAAAAATGGAGATAAATATCACAATCCACAATGAATCCACGCCCAACTTACTGATTTCGCGAATTGTTTGCCGAAAAGTTTCGCTCCATCGGTCGGGCATGGAAAAAGTGCGATACATCAATTGTAGGTATTCTCCGAATTTATGTAAAGCCTTTATCATCTGTGCTTAACGTTATTGTCTGTATTGGCAGCAAGTCGGCAAGGTCTCATAGACAGCGTCGTCTGCTTTGTACTGTTCGGCGTCATGACCGACTTTTGCCAAAGCTTGTGCAACAGCATCGGGAGAGGTTTTCGTGGCTGCATAACTGACAGTTAAGACTTTCGTTTGATCGTCCCAATCTGCCGAAACCACGCCGCTGACCGCTTTGGCAGCCGCCTCAATTCGGGTTTTACACATTCCGCAACTCCCTTGTACAGAAAGGCTTGCTTCACTCGGTTTTTCTTTTGAACATGCTACAGAAAATATCAATGCAGCGGTAAGAAAACAATAAATAACTCGTTTCATATCTGTTTGTTTTAAAATGAACGTCCAAAGGTAAGAATATTTTTTGAATTATGCTACATTTTGCCCTCATTTAATCCGGATTCATCATACTCGGTTTGCCCTCCAATTGCGCGCTCGCATCGATAACGAAAGCGCCGTTGGTAACAATTTCTTCTCCGGATTTCAGTCCCGACAATACAATAAAATTATCGCCAACCGCTTCGCCAACAGTGATTTCACGCATTTTAAAAGTTGGTGCATCCGTATCAGGTTGCCGAACATACACCACCGAGCGTTTGCCTGTCCAAAGAACCGCCGAGCGTGGAATGAGAATCGCATCGCTCGATTTCTGTAAAGCAGCATACACAACAGCATTGGCGTACATTTCGGGCTTCAGTTCGAGTTTTGGATTTGCCGCTTCCACGCGAATTTTGGCGGTGCGCGTCGCAGCATCAAGCATAGGATTGATAAATGAAATCTTGCCAGCAAAAGTCTTACCTGCAAGTGTTTGCAACGAAAAATCAACTTTGTCGCCAACTTTCAAGTACGGCAAATCGGCTTCGTAAGCATCGAAAACCGCCCAAACCGACGATAGATCAGCCAAATCGAACAAAACACCGCCCTGTGCAACGTAATCGCCCTGCTCAACACGCTTGGCGACAACCGTTCCCGAAACATCGGCTATCAGCGGCATCACGGCGGAAGATTTGCCGCTGCGCTCAATTTCGTCTATTTGAGCATCGCTCAGTTTCCAACGGCGAAGTTTTTCGCGGGCGGCGGCAAGCATCGCAGGCTGCGAGGAAGCCATCTTGCGGGCTTCGAGCAGTTCGTTTTGAGCATTGAGTAATTCAGGCGAATAAATAGTCGCAACCGTCTGACCGGCACGCACCGTTTCGCCTGCATAATTGATCGACAGCGTTTCGATGCGTCCGCCGGTCTGCGAAACAAGTGAGTGCAAACTCCGCTCGTTGGGCTTAATCACGCCATACAAACGAATTTCGCGTGTTGGCGACGATCCGTCAGCGACAATATATGTCGTTTTGATATTGGCAAGTGCAATGGCTTCCTCCGACATCTGAATGGCGTCGGGATCGATTGCACCGCCGGTTTCGCCAGCCGATTTCACAGGAATCAGATCCATTGCGCAAAGCGGACATTTGCCCGGTTTGTCCTGCCTTATTTGAGGGTGCATCGAGCAAGTCCAAACCTGCGATTCGCTTTCAGCGGCGGTTTTCTCCGTATGTTCATGATGACTGCCGAAAATCAGTTTTCCGGCAAAAACGCCTGCCGCAAAAATAAGCGTTAATAGACTGTATTTTAATACTTTATTCTTATTCATATCTGTGTTTTTTAAATATATTTACTTGCTTCCCTGATCGAAAGATTTGCCATACGGTCGCGGTATTTTGCAATAAAATCGCGCACCCACGCCGGATTAGTTTTGCTGTATTCCCTTAAACTCCAGCCGATTGCTTTGTTGATAAAAAACTCTTTCTGACCGAGATTATTGACGATAATCTTTTCCAAAAGCGCAGTATCCGTCCGCTCTTTTCGCAGCAGTTGATGGTCGATGGCGATGCGACGCAGCCAAAAATTATCGTCAACGCTCCATTGCAGCAGTATCTCGTTGACTTTCGGATCACGGAGCGCAATGCCGCCAACGATGCGGTCTAAGCAGTCAATCGTATCCCACCACGACTTGGTAACGGCGAGTTGCTTCAAATTTGGAATATCGTTGATAGTCAGCAGATTGGCGACAGTTCGTAGATAATCGAGCGCGAGGTATTGAAATTCGCGTTCGAGCGTCCAGCATTTGTTCACTAATTCCCAATCGACGGCGGTGTGCTGTTTTGCCTCTTTCAGAAACGGCTTTTGCAGCGTTGCCCGCAGCGGTTTGTTAATCCCCAAAAACGGGCAGATATTGCGCATATATGCCGCCATTGGCGCCGCCTGCGCAGGGTTGGCGTGTTGACGGAAGAGGGCGAGGATGTCGAGATTATTATTTTTCATACCTTTCAACCCTTATTTATTAAAGCTCCCTTAGTAGCAGAATTAACGCCGTCCATCCTCTCCCTTATTCCCTTATTTTCCAACAGTGTATGCTGATAAAAATTCAAAAACTCGTCATATTCCTCTATTGAAATTTTCTCTTTAAATTTCATTTTATTATTGTTTATTTCGTTTTTCTATTTTTAAAACGCAAGAATTAAAGTTCTGCTATATTTCCTTACTCCAAAATAATAATCTTGTCAAAACAATTTTCTCAATTCCCTGTATCGTTCCCAATTATAATTCCCTTTACTGTCAAAAATTATTTTATTGTAAATCCTTGTCGTTTTGGAATCTAAATTACGTTTTATAACGTCATCGTTATTAATTAGTTCTAATTCTGAAATTAAATTCCATTCCTGTAATTGAGATTTATACGCTGTTGTATTCTTTTGTGAATCGTTTGTGAGTAACTGTAATTTATCAAGGAACGCCGAGGTTGAAATTGTATTGATTATATCAAGTATTTCTTCCATTGTATTTTTCTGACCGGATAGAAAATCCCACAGTTCGCTTGCCACCAAGGTTTCGTTCATATCAAAAAACTTGTTCATATTAATTATGGAATCAAGAAAACGGGATTTATCAAAACTGGTAACTGATTCATTAGCAGGATTTACAGTCGGGTCAAAGGGAAACCCGATATAAAAATAGATTTTCTTGTCTGGAAATAAGTGATACAGAGCGGCTTTACCCTCTAATATTTTCTGCTTCTCGCCACGCATCTCGCCAGAATTAGGTTTTACCGATTTCAGTTCAATGGCAATTACTTCGTCTTCTTCGGTCTCGAAAAAGACATCTGCAGAGAAGTCCAAAGCATTGATTAACTGGCTGTCATAATCTTTGAACAGCAAGGTATTTTCATCTTGCAAATCAGGCTGCTTCTTTGAATTGCTCAGGTCGGCAATTATGCAGCCTATGTTATCTCTTTGTCCCTGTGTGATTTGAAGATTACGCAACGTCTTCGAGGTGTATTCGCGTTTTTCGCCATTGCACAAATAATGCGCTACATTTTCAAAAAATGATTGTCCAATAGTTGTGCTAAGTCCCTGCAACCAACTGCTTAAACTAATAAAAAGTGGGGTATCAGCGACTTTATCTTCTAATTTGTCGGAAAAAGCCTTCAAAAACGCCTCGTGAAAAGGTGCGTTTCTATTGTTTGTTGCGTCTTCAGGAAAACTCTTAAAGCGCGTTACTAACGTCTTAATGACTTCGAGAGATATTTTCTCTTTTTGTTCTTTTAAAAGTG
>JAISUM010000040.1 GCA_031272095.1 Candidatus Symbiothrix sp.
AAAATCAGATTGACTCGAAATATACGGCGTTTATTGCTGTGAACGAGCGGGAGGAAAAGATTACGAATGTGCCGGTTTATCAGGCTACGGTGTTGGAAGCGCCGGAGAGGTGGGAAACTTGTTCGCCCAAAGTGTTTGGTATGTATCAACTCGATCCGAAACCTTTACGCATCGGCGTAAAGCCACATTCGGGCTCCAAAGTGCTTGGAACACTCGATTTAAAGACAATAGATACCCGCCCACGTACTAAGCCGCTGCCTCCAACGGAAAAACAGATACAACAGAGTAATAAGACACTCGCATCGAAAAAGAAAGCAAAAGCTATCCAACCCCCCAAAGAAAAAACAAAATGGTGGTATAAGATTTTCCCCTTCCTCAAACCAAAAATCAAGGATAAGAACGCCAGATGGCTTGATGAATTTGGGGTTATATACAGCGCAGACAAAAAGAAATTGATCGGTTGCAGAGGTAACACCCATATAACGGAGTATAAAATATTACCCAAATGTGAAGTGATTTGCGAAAAAGCATTCTTTGGCTGTACCAATTTGACGTCCATCTATATCCCCGGATCGGTGAAAGAGATCGAATATATGGCGTTCTTCGGTCCCAAATTGAAATCCATCTATGTAGGTTGGGACGAAATAGGCATCAGTCAGTGCTTGGGCTTGGGATATCTCTTTGAAGCGATTGACGAAGATACCCCTATCTATCAAGCCGACACCAACGAAGAACTGTACGCCCCGGTCATGCTGCTTGTTCAGGCAGGGTACCTCGATACGCAAGACTATATAAATAAATTAAATAAAAATCTAAAATCACCGTAATTTGTGGATTTTTTTTTCTACCTTTGCACCCCAAAACAAGTATCAACTTCAATTATATGGTAGAAACAGAAAAATGGACAACCGTCATCAAGCCTCAAGCAGGCTGGTTTGAAATAGATTTTAAAGAATTAAGACGTTATCGCGATTTGTGGTGGATGTTTGTTCAACGAAGCATCACCACTTCATACAAACAAACCATCTTCGGACCTTTGTGGTTCTTTATCAATCCGCTTTTGACGGTTATCATCTATGCTGTCGTCTTTAGCGGTATCGCAAAAATTCCGACGGAAGGTATCCCTCCCCGACTGTTTTATTTAGCCGGCACGTCCATGTGGGGCTATTTTACCGCCTGTTTGAACCGAACATCGGGAACCTTTGTTGCCAATCAAAATGTTTTCGGAAAAGTCTATTATCCGCGATTGATCAATCCGCTGGCGTCGATCACATCCGCTTTACTGCAACTGGGCATCCAATTCCTGTTGTTCATCAGTATGTATCTGTATTATTATTTCACAATGGATATCGATTATGCGCCGAATATCACCCTGTTGCTCTTGCCTGTACTGATCTTGATGGCGGCAGGAATGGGTTTGGGTTTTGGCATTATCATTTCGTCCGTAACCACCAAATACCGCGATTTGAGCGTCTTTTTCTCTTTCGTTGTACAGTTGTGGATGTATGCGACGCCGATTGTCTATCCATTCAGCGAAATGCCCGATAAATATAAACTGATCGCACAGCTGAATCCCGTAACCTCATTGGTCGAAACATTCCGCTATGCAGCTTTCAGTTCCGGGACTTTGGATTGGGGCAGTTTGGCATACAGTTTCGGTTTTATGTGCGTCATTTTGGCAATAGGCATCCTGATGTTTAACCGTGTGCAACGCAGTTTTATGGATACGGTATAGTAACAAATAAAAAAACAGATAAACAATGAGCAATATAGCAATCAGATTTGAAAATATTTCAAAACAATACCGATTAGGCTTGGTTTCGACAAAAACTTTGAGCCACGACGTCAATCGCTGGTGGCAAACAAGTGTCTTAGGCAAAGAAGACCCTTACTTGAAAATCGGGGAAGTGAATAACCAGAAAACCAAAGGCGCAAGCGACTATGTTTGGGCATTACGCAATATATCCTTTGATGTCGAACAAGGCGATGTAATAGGAATTATCGGCAAAAACGGCGCCGGAAAATCCACCTTGCTCAAAATCTTGTCGCGCATCACCACACCGACCACCGGCTACATCAAGACCAAAGGACGATTAGCCTCGCTGTTGGAAGTAGGCACCGGCTTTCATCAAGAAATGACAGGACGCGAAAACATCTATATGAACGGCGCTATTTTGGGGATGACCAAACACGAAATCGACCGAAAATTAGACGCTATCGTTGAGTTTTCAGGCGTCGAACGCTATTTAGATACGCCGGTGAAACGCTATTCGTCGGGGATGAGAGTCCGTTTGGGATTTGCTGTCGCCGCCCATCTCGATCCCGACATCCTTGTCGTCGATGAAGTGCTTGCTGTTGGCGACGCCGAATTTCAGAAAAAAGCCATCGGTAAAATGCAAGACGTCGCGCAAGGCGAAGGACGAACAGTGCTGTTTGTGAGTCATAATATGGCGAGTATTCGCCGCCTCTGCAAAACAGGTGTAATTTTGAAAGATGGCACTATGTTTTATACCGGCGGGATTGATGATGTGGTGGACACCTATTTGCAAGAATTTTTACCCGACAACCAGTCAAGAAGTGTTGATTTTGAGCCGGATAAAACATTACCCATGTCTATCAATCATATCGAAATCTATGCCAAAGGAAAAAACAATGACGTCATTTTTGACACCTCGGATACGCTCTGTGTGAAAGTGCAATACAGCGTTTATGAAGATATGCTGGAAGGAGTAAATATACACTTCAATATGTTTACAAAAGATGAAATTGTTGTGATGCGCAGTTGGGATGTTGATAATAATCAAGAATTATTAAAAGGCAGGAAAAAAGGAGACTATGAAACCGAATTTGAAATTCCGGATGTAGTGAACAAGGGAGAATATAAAATAAATATTGGGTGGGGAAAAGCAAACCATGGTTCTCGACAGAACTTTAATGATTGCATTTGCTTTGAAATTGAAAATGTCAAAGTGGATGGCTATACAAAAAGTTTTTCGAGAGGAGGAATTATTAAAAGTAATATTAATTGGAAATTAAAGAAATTATGAATCCAACCAAAGATGAGCCTTTATGTGGAGGCTATAAAATAACAATACTAAAAAATCAGAGTCTAATTAATACATAAGACAAATGACAAAAGAGCAACTCCAACATATTATTTCGCAGGGCGAAGGCATTTCAACCGAATTTAAAAAGGCAAAAAATCAGATGCCGAAAAATTTGTTTGAAACTGTTTGCGCATTTCTTAATCGTAGCGGCGGTACGATTTTGTTGGGTGTACTTGACGATGGAACGGTAGAGGGCATCGACAATGACGTTGCGCTGAAAATGAAAAAGGACATTGCAAATTTGAGCAACGACCTTAACACGCTTTCGCCTTCTTTTCTGTTTGATGTTTCAGTTGTGGAATATGATGGTAAAACGCTGATAAATATGTTTGTTCCCGCTTCTTCGCAAGTTCACAGGCATAAGGGAAAAGTTTTTGACCGCAGCGCTGACGGCGATTTTGAACTTCGTTCCGATGAGCAGATTAAAAATTGCTATATCCGCAAAAACAATACCTATTCCGAAAATACAATTTATCCGTATTTGTATGAAAGTGATTTTGTTACGGGCATTGTGTCGCAAGTCAGACAGATGATTCGCAACAATAAACCCGACCATCCCTGGAATAATTTGTCCGATGCGGATTTTTTCAGGCAATCAGGTTTGTACAGACGCGATTTGGCTACCAATACCGAAGGTTTTACGATGGCAGCACTCCTGCTTTTCGGCAAACCCGAAGTGATAATGGGCGCAATTCCGCACTATAAACTCGACTGTCTATTGCGGAAAAAAGACCTTGACCGCTACGATGACCGCGATAATATCCGCGACTGTTTGGTTGTGATGTACGAAAAAATGATGGCTTTCGTTGCAAAACATTTGCCCGATAAATTTTATATGGAAAATGATTTGCGCGTGTCTGTCCGCGATAAACTGTTTCGCGAAGTTGTGGCTAATATGCTTATACACAGAGAATATACAAACGCTTACCCATCTACCTTAATAATTTATCGCGACAAATTTGAAACAAAAAATGCAAATCGTCCGCATTTATACGGGCAACTAACGCTCAACAATTATGAGCCGTTTCCC
>JAISUM010000070.1 GCA_031272095.1 Candidatus Symbiothrix sp.
GTTTGAGGAAACAAACTGAGTATCGCCGGTTTCCTTGGTAAACTGTGTTTTGTACTCATTATACAAATCGAACGTAAAGCCCGTGCCGGTCGTCGTTATCGGCAGGTTGAAAGAGGGGAGGTAGAACCAGTTGTCCTCTGCGGAACCAAATGATTGCCAGATCGTTCCATCGAAATAGTAGTAACCGGCCTTGGCTACTTTGATTGTTTTAGCGCCGGTTACTCCCGCATCCGGCGAAGCAGAAGTGGCATAGACGATAGCGCCGGTTTGCGGCGCGCCATATTTTTGGTCGTCGGCTTTCAGATCTGCCCCTGAAATGTTTGGCGCGATGATGCCCGAAGGCGCTGTCGCCGGAGTCGGCGTTACTTTACGAACGTCGAGTGTCGCTTTGGGGTCGTTAAGCGTACCGATAGACACTTGCGCTTTTGCGCTGACTGCGCTCAACACTGCGAGCGCAACATAAATAATAATTTTTTTCATTGGAATATATTGTTATAAATGAATGAATGAACGTGCATATAAAAAAATCGACTGCGCGATTAAAATTATATAAATTAATAAAATTTAAATTCACGGGGGTGGTGGTGGGGGGTGTAAATCCTTGATTATTAAGCAAATAGCTATTGGCGATGAAATTTATCCCTTGCCAACGATTGTCGTGTAATATGCCGATGTTTTGCAATCTCATTGATTTTAAAATTTGATACGCACTGCAAAGGTAGTGATTATTTTTTAATCTCCAAATTTTTTGAGGTTTTTTTTTAACTGATAGTATCACTCCGAGTGATGCTATCAGTTTTTACCATACGATATTTATATTCCATTTTTTTGAAGAATGAGATATTTTTGCTATATTTGTATTCTTATTTTTTAATTGATTATTTCGATGAATTTTACACTACAACATACCGATCGCTTGTCGAAAGCGCGGGCGGGCGTCATTGTTACGGATCACGGGCAGATTGAAACGCCGATTTTCATGCCGGTGGGGACGCAGGGAACGGTCAAAGCCGTGCATTTTGCAGAATTGAAACACGATATTCGGGCGGAAATTATTCTGGGCAACACCTATCATCTCTATTTGCGTCCGGGCATTGAGGTGTTGGAACGGGCGGGCGGTCTGCACCGATTCAACGGTTGGGACAAGCCGATTTTGACCGATAGCGGCGGTTTTCAGGTCTTTTCATTGGCGGAAAATCGCAAATTGCGGGAAGAAGGCGCCGAGTTTCGCTCCCATATCGACGGTTCGAAGCATCTGTTTACACCCGAAAAAGTGATGGATATTCAGCGCAGTATAGGCGCCGATATTGTGATGGCATTTGATGAGTGTACGCCCGGCGACGCCGATTACGACTATGCCCGTCGCTCTTTGGCGCTGACAGAGCGCTGGTTGGATCGCTGTTGGCAACGTTTTTATGGAACGACCGACCGCTATGGCTATTCACAGTGCCTTTTCCCGATTGTACAGGGTTGCGTTTATACCGATTTGCGCAAGCAAGCTGCTGAAAAGGTGGCGGCAAAAGGCGCTGACGGCAATGCTATCGGCGGCTTGGCGGTCGGCGAACCGGTAGAAAAAATGTACGAAATGATCGAAGTGGTCAATGCTATTTTGCCACTCGACAAGCCGCGTTACCTGATGGGCGTCGGTACGCCTGCCAATATTCTCGAGGCTATCGAGCGAGGCGTGGATATGTTCGATTGCATTATGCCGACGCGCAACGGTCGCAATGGGCAACTGTTCACCAAAAATGGTGTGATGAATATGCGCAACAAGAAATGGGAGACCGATTTTTCGCCGATAGAGGCTGACGGCGCTTCTTCACTTGACGCCTTCCACAGCAAAGCCTATCTGCATCATTTGTTCAAAGTGGATGAGATTTTAGCATTGCAAATTGCATCGGTTCACAATTTGGCTTTTTATTTGTGGTTGGTAAAAGAAGCCCGCAAACATATTGTTGCGGGCGACTTCATTGCTTGGAAAAATTCGATTTTGTCGTGCGTTCAAAATCGGCTGTAATTCCAAATCTTTACATTTTGACTTCGACGACCAAATATTTCGTCAAGCTCCAAAACTTTTTGGCGTCTAAAATGCGCAGTTCGGCTTTGCCGTTGGCGTCTTTGCCAAACTCATACGAGCCTTCCGGATGTTTGGAAACCAGCGTCCCTTTTTTGGCATAGAGCGGCACCACTTTCAATTTTGTTCCGTCTTCTTTGATGAAATACTTGGGATCAAAATCGCTGCCCAGTTTTCCGCTGACCACAATTTTGGCGTCTTTCAGCTCTTTGGAGGTGCCGAAACGGTAATAGACTGCATTGATTGCAGCTTGCTGTTCGGCAATCAAAGCCTGATTTTCAGCCGTTTGTTGCGACAAATTTTTCACATCAGCCGCCAATGCGTTGATGTTGTCGCTCATTTCGGCAATTTTTCGGTCTTTTTTCGCCAATTCTTCCTGCAAGCTGACCACGGTTGCGGTTTTTTCTTCCAGCTCTGTACGCAGGGCAGCCAGCGTTTGCCGTAATTGTTCCGACTGGTTGTTCGACTTTTTCAAACGCGCTTCCAAATCGGCGATTTTTTCGCGATTTTTGTTCAAGGTTTCCGTGATAAATTTCAGGTCGTTTTGCACCTGCTCACGAGTAGTTGGCGTCAGTTCGCCGGCTGCTGTCGATTGAACGGAAAGGTAGTGTTCTTTTTCCTTGATGTCCTGAAAATTTGTCTGGACTTCGTTCAACAGCGCCAAGAACTGTTCGATATCGGCATTTGCTTGCGCACTTACCGCCGCCAAAGAATCTTTTTCCGCCAACAATTGCTTGTATTCGGAAGAACTTTTTACGCACGAAACAAAAAACAATGTGCCTGCGGCACCAATTAAAATCAACTTTTTCATTACTGTAATTTTTTAAATTAAACCATATTGTTATTTTTGATCACTATCACAAATTCGCCCTTCGGCTCGTGAGTTGAGAAGTGGGCGACGAGTTCATCCAAACTGCCTCGCAGGGTTTCTTCGTGCCATTTGGATATTTCTCTCGAAACGGACGCCTGCCGGTCGCCACCCATCGTTTCTACCAATTGCGTCAGCGTTTTAAGCACTCTGAACGGTGATTCGTAGAGAATGATGGTGCGCGTTTCGGTCGCTAATTCTTTCAGGCGCGTCATACGTCCTTTTTTCTGCGGCAAAAAACCTTCAAAACAAAACCTGTCCATCGGCAAACCGGAATTGACCAATGCCGGTACAAACGCCGTCGCTCCGGGCAGACATTCGACCGCAATGCCCTGCCGGACGCAAGCCCGCACTACGAGAAAACCCGGATCGGAGATGCCCGGCGTACCTGCGTCGGAGACCAAAGCAATGGTCTTCCCTTCTTGAATTTGCGCCGCAATTGTTTCGACTGTTTGATGTTCGTTGAACTTGTGATGCGATTGCATGCGGTTCTGTATCTCGAAGTGTTTCAGCAAGATAGCCGTTGTTCGAGTGTCTTCCGCCAAGATCAAATCAGCTTCTTTCAAGATCCGAACAGCGCGAAAGGTCATGTCTTCCAGATTGCCGACCGGCGTAGGTACGATGTAGAGTTTTCCGCTCATTATCGGGTTAGTTGTTTCAAATATTCTTTTTCTTCGCCTGCCAAACAGGGGCTTAAAGCTTCTCGGACACGGAGGTGATATGCCTCCACCCAAGCTTTTTCCGCCGCAGTCAGCAAGCTGTCATCTATCAATTTATTTTCCAAAGGGCAAAGCGTCAGCACATCGAAGCACAAAAATTCGCCGAACTCGGTCGTTTTACAGGGCTGTGTCAGCAGAATATTTTCGATGCGCAATCCGTAGCGTCCGGCTTTATAGACGCCCGGCTCGTTGGAACAGGTCATCCCGACTTGCATCTGTACGGGGTTGTAATTCATCCGAATACTGTGCGGACCTTCGTGAACATTGAGACAATGCCCAACGCCATGACCGGTGCCGTGCAGATAATTGATGCCGTCAGCCCAGATAAACTGTCGCGCCAAAATATCTAACTGCATACCGATCGTGCCTTTCGGAAATATTGCCTGCGAAAGTGCAATATTGCCTTTCAAGAGCATCGTATAATCGCGGCGCATCTCGTCGGACACTTCGCCGACGGCAATAGTGCGGGTAATATCGGTCGTTCCGTCCAAATATTGTCCGCCGGAATCGAGCAGTAGCACGCCTTTCGGTTTAATTTCGACGTCGCTTTCGGGCGTAACGGCATAATGCACAATCGCGCCATGTTCGTTATAGCCGGAAATTGTTTCAAAACTTTCGCTGATGAAAAGCGCCTGTTCGCTGCGGAACTGTTTCAGTCGTTGGCTTGCTGACAGTTCCGTAACTCGTTGGTTATTAGCGAGTTGTTTGTGCAGCCAATAGAGAAATTTGACCAATGCCACGCCATCGCGCAACATGGCTTGTCGGAATCCGGCAATCTCCGTTTCGTTTTTCAGCGCTTTCATCGTATCGACCGGATGCACGGCAACTTCGACGATTTGGCAGTTTTTCGACGCTAATTGATAGAGATGATAATTGATTTTATCGGGCGTAATCAAGATGCGTTGCTTGTCTGATTTCCGCAGAAAATCGTCGATGGCGTCGTAACAGTCTAACACTACGCCTTCGCGATGCAGATAGTCCGACACTTCGGGCGTCAATTTATCGGGATGGATAAAGAGTCGTGTTTCGTGTTCCGAAATATAAGCAAAGGCGACGGCTACCGGATTGTAGGAGATGTCGTTGCCGCGCAGGTTGAACAGCCACGCAATCATATCCAACGAGACCAAAATAGTTGCATCGCTATCGGCTTTTTTCAATTCTTGCACCAAACGCGCTATTTTGCTGCTTGCACTTTCGCCGGTATATTTTTCCGGCAGCACAAAGGCTTTGTTGGTCGGAATTGCCGGACGATCCGTCCAAATCCGGTCGTAAGGCGCAAAATCGGAATTGACCGTGATGCCGTGTTTTTTCAGATTGTCGGTCAGTCGGATGGCGTCGGAAGCGGCATAGACGGCTGCCTCGATGCCGACAGTTGCGCCGGAAGGCAGTTCGTTTTGCAGCCATGTTTCAAACGATGGCGTTTCGGGCAATCCTGCTTTGAACAGATCGATGCCGGTATTTTTCAGCTGCTCGTCGGCTTGCAAAAAATAGCGGGAATCCGTCCATAAACCGGCTTTGTCCAAAGTAACGACGACAGTTCCGGCAGAACCGGTAAATCCCGAAATCCATTGGCGAGTCTTCCAATGGTCGGGCGTGTACTCGCCGATGTGCGCATCGGTGGTCGGAATGATGCAGGCTTCGAGGTTTGCCTTGCGCATCTCATCCCGCAACAGACTTAATTTGTGCTGCGTTTCGCATATAATTCTTCCCATATTACCCATAAAAGAAAAACGATTGTATAATAAATATATCTGAAAATTCCATCGTGCAAGGAGTCGAAACGTTCCGGCGCTCCTTTGGTAAGAATGACCGTTCCGCCGATGCGAATAATGTTGTAGGCAGTCAGCAATAGGCATCCGACAGGAATATACCACAACTTATTCCATTGATATTTAGCCGGTTGCCATATTTTATAGCACAACATAATACATGCAAAAACCGTCATTTGTTTGACGCCCGTGCAGCCGATCACAATGGAAATATACCAAGGCAGATTGGACGGATATAACAGATTGACGCCGTTGCCGATCATCAGATCTTGCTGGTTGGGGAAGAGACGAATGAACCATGCGGCGGCATCGGTCAGCCACAGGCAAGAGGTTTTCAACCATTCGGGCGTAATGTCGCGCCCTAAAAAGTACAAAGCCGAATCGCGCTCGGCTTCCGTAGGTATTTCCCAAGGAAAATGCAGAAAGGCGATCTGTCCGTCCACCAGCCCTTCCCAAAGAAACCAGAAGAAAAACAGCAAACACAGGAAAGACAAAATCCCCTGATAGGGCGACAGCAGCCTTTTCGTTTGGCGCCATAATTGATGATTTTTATTCATAAACGTAAATTATCACGGCACAAAGGTACAAAAACATTTACAAGTATCAAAAAAAACGTACCTTTGCAGCCAAATTGAATGAATATTCTTGATGCAACAAGCCATACGACAGTTCAAAGAACGCCTGCACGGATTATATCCCGACGGCGAGATGCAGGCGATAATGTCTATCGCACTGCAATTTGTCTTGCACACCGACCGACACGGTTTGTTGTGCGATTCGACACGGATTTTGTCTGATGCCGAGCGACAGCAACTACGACAAATCACCGACGAATTAGCTTGTTTTCGTCCGATACAGTATATTATCGGAGAAACGGCTTTCTTCGGAATGACTTTTGCGGTCAATGAACATGTCTTGATCCCGCGTCCCGAGACGGAAGAACTGGTCGAATGGGTATTGGAGGAAGTTGTCGGTCGTCCGCAGCAGCGCATTGTCGATATTGGCACGGGCAGCGGTTGCATTGCGATTGCTTTGGCGAAACATTTACCTGCTGCCGAAATCTATGCTTTGGACAATTCGGAGTCGGCGCTGTCGGTCGCGAAAGCCAATGCCGACCGCCATCATGTTGCTGTTCGGATGCTGCACAACGACATTTTTCAGTCGTTTCCGTCGGACATTCATCCGTCGGTCATTGTCAGCAATCCGCCTTATATCCTTCCTTCGGAGCGGATGGCGATGTCAGCCAATGTCTTGGAATATGAGCCGCATGAGGCGTTGTTTGTTCCCGAAGACCAGCCCTTGCTGTTTTATGAGCGGATTGCCGATTGGGGATTACAATATTTAGAGAAAGACGGCTTGTTGTTTTTTGAAACAGGTTCGCGTTTTGGCACGGATATCGTCGAAATGTTGCGCCGGAAAGGCTATTCGGATGTCTGTTTGCGTCGCGATTTGTCGGGCAATGAACGGATGATTAAAGGCGTTTTCCGAGCAGTTTAGCCGCATAAAAGCGCAGGGCAAACCACAAGTGGCGCACTTGGGTCGGAAAAGTTCCATAATAACGGCACATAATGCGGTAACGTTCCTTCAGCGATTCCTTGCGTTTTTGGGCGCTTAATCCGGCTTCGAGAAAGCGCGAGAGAATGAGATGCGTATTGTGTATCGTTTCAGCCTTTTTCATACAGCGGATACACCAGTCAATATCCGATGAATAGCGATATTGCAGGTCAAATTCGGGCGCAATTTCGCGGCGCACGACAAACGACTGATGACAAACTAACATTCCCATCCTGAAACTTTTCCAGTCGAGATATTCGGGTGCGCTCAAACGCCGCATCCCAAGCGAGGCGCCGGA
>JAISUM010000035.1 GCA_031272095.1 Candidatus Symbiothrix sp.
TTTTGCGTTTTCAGCAGAAAAGTTGTACTTTTGCGGGCTATGCAACTGATAGACGAAAAACTGATAGGGACAATTCTTCGACCGCGACGCATCGACGCGCACAAAGGCGATTTCGGACACGCATTGTTCATCGGCGGCAGTTACGGAAAAATGGGCGCCGCCGTACTTGCATCGCGGGCTTGTCTGCGAGCAGGCGTGGGCTTGCTCAGCGCATATATTCCTGCTTGCGGCTATTTGATTTTGCAAATAAGCGTGCCGGAGGCAATGTGTATGACCGATAGCGAAACGGAATATATCAGCGCGATTCCTGCCAATGTATCTGATTTTTCTGCTGTTGGCGTCGGTCCCGGAATCGGTCGGCATTATGCTACGGAACAAGCCCTGTTTGCGCTGTTCGATACGGTCAAAAAGCCGCTTGTCATCGACGCCGACGCTCTCAATCTGATTGCCAAAAACAAAGATCTGCTTGCCTGTCTGCCGAAAAACAGCATTTTGACGCCTCATGCAATGGAGTTTGAACGCCTGTCGGGCGTTTCGCGCACAGACCGTCAGGCGCAAATTGAGGCGGCAGTCCGTTTCAGCGCCGAACATCAGGTGTATCTCGTTCTGAAAGGCGCCGGAACAATCATCGCTACCCCCACCGGTGCGGTTTTTCGGAATACTACCGGAAATCCCGCAATGGCGACGGCTGGTAGCGGCGACGTGCTGTGCGGCATCATTCTTTCCTTACTTGCGCAAGCTTATTCGCCGCAAGAAAGCGCTATGGCAGGCGTTTTTCTGCACGGATGGGCAGGCGACCGCGCCGCAAAAAATCGTTTCACGATTACGGCAGGCGATATTGTAGATGAACTTGGGGTACAGGTAACCAAACAGGAACAAACGAGACTTCAAAACGGATATCCGATTGCCAAATACAGCGCCGACGATTTGTAGAGCGCTTCTTTGAACAAAACAAAACGTTTGCCTTCGGTTTTTGCGGGATCATAGACACGGGTGCCTGCATCGAGACGCACTATCAGAAAACCCAGATCGATCCGCACTCCAACGCCCGATCCGAGGGCGATTTCTTTATAAAAGCGATCGAAACGAAACATTCCGCCGGCTTGGTCGGGATAGTCTTTGATTGTCCAGATATTGCCCGCATCGACGAAAAACGCCGGTTCTAACCACGTCAGGGCTTTGTAGCGATATTCGGCGCTGCCCAGCAGCGAAATATCGCCGACATGCGTCGTGGGGTCGCCTGCCTGCCCCTGATGAAAGGATCCGGGTCCCAAATAGCGGGTATGCCAGCCGCGCACATGGTTAGGTCCTCCGGCGAAAAAGCGCTTTTCAAACGGTAAAATATTGGAATTTTCGTAAGGATAAGCGATGCCGCCGCTGAAATGGAATGCCAAAGTATTGCGCCTGTCAAGTGAAAAAGTTTCCGAAAAATCGACGATTCCTTTTACATATTGTGCGAAAGGATTGCCCAGCAGTTGATATTGTCCGTTGTCGGAAGGCACATTGAAAGTGGTAGCTATGCCACGCAAAAGATTACCGGAAGTCTCGGCATTGAACCGAAAAGTATAGAGGTTTTGGCGGGTACGTCCGCGCTCTGCATTGGTATAAATCAGGCTGTAGCTCATTCCGGCAGTGAAAATATTGTCGTAGCTGTAGCGCGTCAGGGCGTCAAGTTGCGTATTGAGGTAGTTCTGAAAATCGTCGGATTTCCAAGGCGTATAGACATAATTCACATCGACGATGCTCCATGTCTGCGTCAGCACTTTGCGTTGGGCTGTCCAGATATATTTCCAGTTCAGATTGAAGAAGTTACGGTAATATTCTGGGCGACGTTGGATGTTATAGCTCAAACTGTATTGGGTTTGAGAACTGAAATTTTCGGACAGATATTTCGACAAAAACGGAAACGACATCTTCGGAAAAGTCAGGGAGGGGCTGATGGTCCATTCGTAGTAGTTTTGCAGCATTGCATTGTTGCCGACGACCAATTCGTAGGCGCCTCGCAGTTGCAGATTGAAAATTTCGGATCCGTTGAACAGGTTCAGATTGCCGTAATTAATATTGGCGGCAATACCCAAATCGCCCGCTTTGTTGGTGCCTTCCAATCCGGCGACCAAAGAATGATTGTTGCCCGGCGTCAGGTAAATATTGCAATCTAACAGCGTAGAATCGGGATAATTGTTTTCGACGTATTGCATATCGACGCGACCGACGCTGTTTAATGCCTGAAACAGCGCGACCGAACTTTCGCCTGCCCGCTCACGGAAACGTTGTCCGGCTCTCACGCGCACTTTTTCGGCGATCACTTTCGGCGACAAGAAGTGCAGACTGTCGTAATAAATCTGCAACCCGTTGTAAGTCAGCGAATCGCGGATAGCGTAAGTTTGCGCTTCCAAAGGATCGAAACCGCTGAACACATTGACTTTTTCGATGCTGTAAGGCGTCGGCAGGTGCGTCGAATCTTGTAGCATCAGCTCCAAATCGACCTGATTGGATTGCAGTGCGGTATCGGCAAGATATTTCAATTCGTCCGCCGAAAACATATAATAGCCCCTGTTACGCATCTGTGTCGCTACCCGTTGGCGTTCCTGTTCTAACAGGTTCAGGTTGAAAACGGCGCCTTCTCTGATCGTCGGATTGAAGCCTGCCGGTCGATTTTGGGCAAGGCGTCTGCCCCTGCCTCCGACCGTATCGGCTTGCAACAGCTGTGCCGGTTGGCTGTTAAACGTCCGAATACGGTAAGGCTCACCGTTGTGTATCAGATAGCTGACTTTTGCTTTTTTACGTGCCGTATCGACTTCTGCCGTAACGGAGGATTGCAAATATCCCTGATTTTTCATTTCGACCGCCAATTCCTGTACCGACAGATTGACCAAATGTGGGTTGAAGATGACCGGCGCCTCACCTATTTTTCGGATAAAACGCTTGATAAAATTGGAATCATCTTTCACCAAGCCGTAAATTCGCACGCCCATCGTTGAAGCGTTGGCGTTTTGCTGGATATAAGGCAGCAGTTGCGCGGGCGACACGCCTTTGTCGTCCATCCGAATATCGACGTCGGTCAGGCGGTATTTGCCGTCCGGCACCAACTTGACGCTGCTGCAAGCCGCTAAAATAAGACAAAGACAGAAGGCAATGTATTTCATTTTTTCTCCTTTTTTTGATGTTCAAACAATTTACGAAACGTGCGGGCTTGTCGTTTAAACAGCACGCCAACGCCCTGAATAGTAGGCGCTTGCTCGTAATAGTGATTGTTGGTTTCGTTGTAAGCTTTCACCACCCAGTTGCCCGACGGCGTGAGCTTGTATTCCAATTCAAAATCGCCGGTAAAATTATTCATTTGAGTGGTATTGTTGCTGTAGCCGACCGATCCGTTGATGGTCAGGCGGTCATTGAACAGTCTGCCGCTCACGCTGACGTCCATATTCAAATCGTCGAATCCGGTTTGACCGGTGTGCAAGTCGGTACCGACCATCCAGTTATCGTTCAAGACGCCGTTTAAGAGCTGATTGATGCCGCCGCTGGAGATCGACGCCAAAGAATTGACGACATTGGTTTTTCCGAAGACCGGCAGATTGTCGCTCGCCGGAAGGAAGGTTCCGAATGCCAACAGATAGGCTATCTCCTTGAATTTCATATCGTCGGTATAGAGCAAGCCCTGCAATTTGCGTTGAACGTCTTCCGTTTCGTCGGGCAGCGTTACGTCGTATTGCAGCGCAAGTTTGTTCATATTGCCTGTCGCGTTGATCGAGCAGCTCACCGGCACTTTCGGATTTGCCAAGAGGTTGCCGAAAGTCGCATCCAAGACCGTCAAATCGGCTCGCAGATTGTACAAAGCCGTCAAATCGAAAGTAGTGGCGAGAGGCGCTCCATTGAAAATCAATTTGCCGCCCTCCTTCACGGTAAATTTTTTCTGCGCAATATTCGCTACCGAAAGTCCGACGGTACCGGAAGAAATATTGTAATTACCTTGCAGACTGACGGCTGATGTCGGCATATAATACGACAGTTTGATCAAGCCCGATCCTTTGACATGGACGGCGTCGCCGGTGATCTGATTGAAAATAGCGCCCACATTCAAACTCTCGTCTAACCAGAGCGACAGGTTGATACGCAGCGGTATATGATTGTTTTGCGGCGGCGACGCGACGGCGACGGTCGGATGCTGTTCCGGCAGGTGGTCGCAAGAATCCTCTTTGTGGATATAAGTGATCATATCGTAACGAGCCGCCATACTTGCCGACGAGGGGATATTGACCATCACCGTAGAATTGTTGGCGTGCGTAATATCGCCGGAAATCACCCAGTCGTCTGCCGATTTTTTGACGGACAAGATGCCATTCAGCCGCATAGCGCCATAGAACAGGCTATCGGTATTGCGGGCGTTGTTCAGCGCTTGAAAATCGCTTGCTACCAAAGTGATATTCGGATTCCAGTCTTTGAAAAAATCGTGCCGGATGACGCCGTTTGCCGATAGACTGTGTTTGTTTTCGTCTAAAATCGTAAAATTTTTCAGTTCGATCTGCGATTTGTCGAAATGCAGGGAATCGTTGATGAAATAGCGCGTATTCAACTGTCGGACGCCTGCCTGCACATTGTTCAGCAAGGCGGTGCCGGAGAAAATCGGTTGCGCCAATGTTCCCGAAACATTCACATCGGCGCCGATATTGCCCTGCAAGCCGTCAATCGTGTTTTCGACCATATATTGAAACCAAGTAAGGTCGATGTTGCGGAGATTGGCGGTCAGCATCAGCGAATCGGTTTCCGGCATATAAAAACCTGTTACACGCGAAGGCGGCAGTGTATCACGGTTCAACGTCGCCCGCAAAGCCACCGCTCGACGCTCGGCGCTCCAAATACTGCTCATACGCAGGTCGCCTATCAAACGTCCGGCACAAAAAATGCTATCCACCGCCAAGTCGCGGGTGAAGGCTATCGGCGTCGTAAAGAGGTTATTGACAGTGAGTTGTCCGTTGATTTTCCCCGAAATCGGCATCGTGTTTTGCATCGCATCGAACATCGCAGCCATCTGCATCGAGATATTGAGATCGGGCAAAGAACGGTCGGGCAAGGGCAGCAAACGCAGTCCGGCGGCAATCTCGCCGTTGATAGCGTGTTCGCCGCTGCGATTGTCCGCTTTGAGGCGTAAAAACAGGCTGTCGGCGGGGTCGGTCAGTTCTATTCGGCACTGCAAAGTATCGGCGTCCGACCAGTGGGCATAAACATCGCCGGTCAGGTGCAGGTTGTCGCCGTCGTGCCGATAATCGCCCTCCACAAACAGAGAATCGGGCAAAGCGCTGATCCACGCAAACTGATTTTTCCACGTATGCAAATCGCCGAGCGACACTCGAAAAGTGATATTTTCTTCAAAAGCGTCTTTCAATTTCGGGCGCAAAGGCTGATTCGGAAACAGTTCCGGCATACTTTCTTTGACGGCTTCCATCAGTCCCGAATATGAAAATTGCCCCAGCACTTCCAAATCGACCAAATCGGACTGCACATTCAGTTGTTTGCGTTGCGCTGTCCCGTCGGAATATTGAATATCGAAAGGCAGGTTTTTATCGTCGCTATGGACAGTCAAAAACAGGCTGTCGGCGCCATAAAATCCGGCAGCATCGAGGGCTTGATAAGTTGTATTTTGATAATCGAAACGGTCGATATGCATTTGTGCCTGCGCAGTGATTTTCCCCGTCGCCGTGCGTTGTCCGACCGATTGCAGCTGCACGCTGACCCAACCGAAAGTGCTGTCTTGCAGCAAAGTTTTCATATCGAACAGCGTCGTTTGCGCCATCAGTTGCCAATGCAGCTTATTTTTTGCAACTTGATAACCGCCTGTCCCGTCGAGCGTAAGCGTTCCGCAATCGCTGTCGGCTTGCAAGTGCATTTTCAAAGCAGGCAAGGATCCGCCGATATGTCCCTGAATCGCCAAATGCCACGGCGTCGCTATCGGCAAATGCAAGCGCTGCAGCCCTGTCGAATCAGCCGCCAAGTGTTGCAGCTCTATCCGCAAAGGCGAAGTTTGCCACTGCTGATAATCGGCGATTTCGCCCGCGCCCATCAAAGAGACATGATCGCCATAATTCAGCGCCAATTCCGACAGCTTGAGTTGCGATCCGACATTGCCGAAAACCGCCTCTACATACAGATCTTCGGGATAGTCTTGCAATAGGGGCGCTACGCTGCGAAAATCGGGCAGGCAGAAACACGCCGATGCCTTGCCGTTCAAAGCTTTGCCGTCTGTCTGTATGTTTAAGTCCGACAATACCAGTTCGGAACGAGGCGTATGCAAGACCAAACGGTCGATATGTATCATTCGGTCATGCAGCCGAAAATCGGTGGACATATCTGTCAGTTGCAAGCCGCTTTTTTCGCGAAATGACAGGCTTTTCAGTTGAAAATTGAGGTTGTCGGGATTGATTTTTCCCGACAATCGGGATTGCAAATCATACAAGGAAACATGATTTGTGTCGAACACTGTATCAGCGAGTTGCGGTGCAGAAAGCACATCGTAGGAAATGCGTCCGTTTTGCAGCGCAATTGCCTGTAGAGAGAGATAAATCGCTTGGGACGTATCGGCGTCCGCATCGGAGGCGAAGGCGTCTATCAGAAATTGAAAATTGAAATCGGCGTCTATGCTGTCCTGCCGCAGTTGCAGGCTGAAATCGCTCAATTTGACGGATTGAATTTTGAACTGTCCTTGCCGGAAATGCCACAAATCGAACTTCGCAGAGAGCGTTTCGGCATAGAGCAAGGTGTCGCCGTGTAAATCTTCGATATAGACCTCGCGCAACTGCAAGCTGTTGAAGGGATAGAAAGTTAATTGTCCGATAGTGATACGGTTATGCGTCATCCGCATGAGTTCCGAGAGCGCAATATCTTTGATTTTTTGTTGTACCGACGGTAGCCACAACAAACCATACGCTCCGCCTGCTATCAAGATGAGGGCAAGCAGACTTATCCCCGTTATGCGAATTGCACGTTTGATAATTTATTCTTTCTTGGCTCGCAAACTGTCCCAAATCAGATAGGCGATCAGCAGGCAATACGCCCCGACTGCTACCCATTGCGACCCGTTTTGTGTTAGCCATTGTTCGTTACTCAATTCCAAGCCTCCGAATTTTAATATGACACTGACCACGCCCATCAAGGCGCCGCCGGCAATGAATCCCGATGCTAACAGCGTACCTTTATCGAGCCGCGCTTTGTTCAGTTTTTCGTCTTTACTGCGACTGCCGACATACCATGCCACAGCGCCACCGATCAAGAGCGGCACATTCAGATGCAGCGGGATAAACATTCCCAGCGCAAATGCCAAAGCCGGTATCCGCAAGAAAGTCAGGACGATAGCCAATGCTGCGCCGATGCCATAGAGCAACCATGGCGCTCCGGTTCCCGACATCAAGGGGTCGATGACCGCCGCCATCGCATTCGCCTGAGGCGCCACCAAACTGTTGTCGCCGGTGAAACCATAAGTGTCGTTCAGCACCATCATCACGCCTGCGACGGTTGCCGCCGAGACCAATGAACCCAAAAATTTCCAGCTCTCCTGTTTGGCGGGCGTTGTTCCCAGCCAATAACCGATTTTCAGGTCGGTGATAAAACCGCCTGCCATCGACAAAGCCGTGCAGACTACGCCGCCCATAATCAGCGCCGCCAACATTCCGGTCGTGCCTTTCAATCCGACTGCCACCAAAATGACCGACGCTAAAATCAAGGTCATCAACGTCATCCCCGATACCGGATTGGTGCCGACAATCGCAATGGCGTTGGCGGCTACCGTCGTAAACAAAAAAGCGATGACCGTAACTAACAACCATCCTACCAAAGCGAAAACGATATTATGTATCACGCCGAAATAGAAAAACACCAATATCAATATTAAAGTAAGCATAGAGGCTATCGACAGAAATTTCATCGACAGATCGCGTTGGGTGCGCAGCGTTTTTTGTTGTGTCGCATCGGGTTTTCCTTTCAATTCTTTGCCAGCCAAACCGACGGCGCTTTTGATCACACCCCACGAGCGAATAATCCCGATGACGCCTGCCATCGCAATGCCTCCGATCCCGATAGAGCGGGCGTATTCCTGAAAAATTGTTTCGGGACTCATTGCCGAAATCGGAACTGTCAGCGCAGGATTCCACATATTAAGCACTTCACCGCCCCAAAAAACATTCATCAGCGGAATAATGATCAGCCACACCAAAAACGATCCGGCGCAGATGATCGTTGCATATTTCAGTCCGACAATATAGCCCAGCCCCAGCACCGCCGCACCCGAATTGACTTTGAAGACCAATTTGGCTTTGTCGGCAAGCACGTCGCCCATCGGCAAAATGCGTGTCGTAACGACCTCGTTCCACCATCCGAAAGTGGCTGCGATGAAATCATATACGCCGCCGATCAATCCTGCTACTACCAATGGCAAGGCTTGATTTCCGCCTTTTTCGCCCGAAATCAGGACTTGCGTCGTTGCAGTTGCTTCGGGAAAGGGATATTTGCCATGCATATCGGAAACGAAATATTTGCGAAAAGGGATCAGAAACAAGATACCCAAAGCGCCTCCCAAAGCGGAGCTGAGAAAAATTTGCCACAGATTGATCGTCATTTCGGGATATTTGGCTTGCAAAATGTAGATAGCCGGTAGCGTGAATATAGCGCCTGCCACCACTACGCCCGAACTGGCGCCGATAGATTGTATAATCACATTTTCGCCCAAAGCGTTTTTGCGTTTCAGAGCGCCCGACAAACCGACGGCGATGATCGCTATCGGAATAGCCGCCTCAAAAACTTGTCCGACTTTCAAGCCTAAATAAGCCGCCGCCGCCGAAAACAGCACAGCCATCAACAAGCCCCAGACCACCGACCATGCAGTCGCTTCGGGGTATTTTTTCAATGGAGACAGCACCGGTTGATAGCTTTCTCCCGCTTTCAATTCGCGATTTGCATTTTCAGGCAAACCCGACAATTCTTCACGTTCCGTATTCATCATGTATTTTATTATTAAGAATGAGTGAGCAAAAGTACAATTTTATTTTTTATTCGCCAAATGTTGGGGAGTGGTTAGTGATTAGTGGTTAGTGATTAGTGGTTAATGTTCGCGTCATTCCGCGCAGTTTCATAAGATTTACTTGATTGCCTTGATGCATGACGCACACAACTCATCACAAACGAAACTCCCCACCACTAATCACTAATCACTAATCACTAACCACTAATCACTAATCACTAATCACTAATCACTAATCACTAATCACTCCCCACTACTCCCCACTCCAAAAATATATAAAAATCATGGGTTTTTGCACAAAAAAGCCGAAAATGTGCATTTTTTCGGAAAAATAATTGCCAATTATGCTTTTATATCCAAATTATTCTCTATATTTGCACAAAATATTGAAAAGTGTGCCATGAATATGGATAGTTTTATTAAGTTATATGAAGGAAGTTTTAGAAAACATTTTGAACTTCCTGCCTTGAATGAGTACGGAACAAACATCCGCTATACCTACGGAGAGATGGCGGCGGAAATAGCCAAGCTGCATATTTTATTTGAGCAGATGGGTCTCCGTAAAGGCGATAAAATTGCACTGATAGGGAAAAGTTCGTGCAGTTGGTGTATTACCTATTTGGCGACCGTCAGTTACGGAGCGGTTATAGTACCTGTTTTGCAGGATTTTAACCCTAATGACGTCGAACATATCGTCAAACATTCCGAGTCTATTTTGCTGTTTTCGACCGATTCGATTTGGGAAACATTGAACCCCAAAAATCTCGGCAACCTTCGCGCCGTCTTTTCGCTGACTGCTTTCGGACTGCTCTACGAAAAGAAAGGCGACAATTTGAAGGAAATTCTGAACAATTTGGATGCCTCGTTCAAAGCCAAATATCCGGTATTTACCAAAGACGATATTGTCTATCCCGATCAGGCGAAGGACGAACTGCTCGTCTTGAACTATACCTCCGGCACGACCGGTTTCAGCAAAGGCGTGATGATTGTTGCCGATAACCTCTTGGGCAACATGGTTTTTGCCCATACCATCCTCAATTTGCAAGCGGGCGACCCGATGTTGTCTTTCCTGCCTTTGGCGCATACTTACGGTTCTGCTTTTGAATTTCTGTATGCCTTGATGGAGGGCTGTTCGGTTACTTTGCTGGGTAAAACGCCATCGCCCAAAGTGCTGTTGAAAGCTTTTGCCGACGTTCGACCGGCGCTGATTTTGTCCGTTCCCCTGATTTTGGAAAAAATCTACAAAAATATGATTTTGCCGATGTTGGACAAACCGGTCATCAAAACCGTTTTGCGCATCCCCTTGCTCAATAAATTGATATATGCAACGATTCGCAAAAAGCTGATAGCGGCATTCGGCGGCAATTTTGTGCAGGTCATCATTGGCGGAGCGCCCTTGAACTCCGAAGTCGAAACTTTTATGCGAAAAATAGATTTTCCGATGTCGGTTGGTTATGGAATGACCGAATGTGCGCCCCTGATCAGTTTCACGCTCTATCCCAATTCGCCGGTTCATTCCTGCGGACAGGTTTTGCCGCAAATGCAAGTGCGCATCGATTCGGAAGATCCGTATAATATCGTTGGCGAAATTCAAGTAAAGGGACAAAACGTGATGCGCGGCTATTATAAAAACAAAGCTGCCACCGACGCTGTTTTCACCGAAGACGGCTGGCTGAAAACCGGAGATATGGGTGTGATCGACCGCAATAATAATGTCTATATTCGCGGACGTTCCAAAAGTATGATTCTCGGCGCCAGCGGACAAAATATCTATCCCGAAGAAATTGAAGCCAAACTCAACAATCTCCCCTATATCTTGGAAAGTATTGTGGTAGAACGCAGCGGCAAATTAGTTGCATTGGTCTACCCCGATTATGATGCTTTTGAAGCGGCAGGAATCGACGAATCGGACTGGTCGGAGGTGATGACGAAAAACAAAAATACGCTCAACTCAATGGTTGCCAACTACGAAAAAATCGCCGACATACAACTTTGCGCCGTCGAATTTGAAAAGACGCCGAAAAAGAGCATTAAACGGTTTTTGTATAAGTAAGTTACAGTTTTTTCAATATTTCTTCCAACTGCTGTCGCTCGTCTTCCGACAAATGTTTCATATAGATGCCGCGACGAATGTTCGACGGGTTGCGCAGTTGCGGGAAGATGTTCCACTCGTAATACAATTTCAACCACGCCTCATTGAAGGCGGGCGGCGGCGTGTCTAAATTGAAAAAATAACCGGTAGAAATATTGAAAGTCAGATTGCCCACTTTCGCCACTCGGTAGGTCTCTAAAACATCCGTTTCGGGACGCACCAATGAATGAACGGTGAAACCTTCGATCATCCATCGCGTATAAGTCGGCGGAAACCAATGTGCCATGCTGCGCGGATGACTTAACAACAGCGACGCCACCACAAACAAGACCAACGATACCGTCCTGATGACCGTAGAGGCTATTCTCAACGGCATCAACATCACAAAAATAAGCGGGAAAAGTCCGTCTAATAAAAATCGAAATTGCCCCGAAAATAGAAAAGTAACGATTATTTTCAGCGTAACAACTACCCATAAAACCGAATAAACAGTCTTCTTTTTGACCAATGCAAATACGCCGAAAGCGATACAGAGCAGGATCGCACCGAGATTGATCCAGGCGCGGACGTCGTCGAAAGTCAGCCATGCAACAAAGCGTTCCCACACTGTCATGACTGCGATTTGTTCTACCGGATATGTCAGATTGAAAGGCTTGGACAAGGACACATAGTTGGTATAATCCAAGACCTCCGGCGCGGGTTGCCACCACACCGGCAAGTGCAAAAACTGACTTGGATAGACAGGTGCACCGGATATTAAAATATTTTTTCCGACGAAAAGCAAGAGCATCACCGCGCAGGCAATCAGTGACGGCAAGTGATGCCGTGATGTAAAAATCAATTTGTGGCGAAACAGATAAACCGACGTTACAAACAAAGGCGCCCAAAATGCCGTTGGCTTGATGACAAACACAAATATCGACAGCAACATCAAGGCGCCGAATTTGTGCCGTCCGTAACGAAAACACGTTTCATTGACGATGATGAGCGAAATCAGCGCCACCGGCAGATCCGGCGACAGCGATTGTATGAACAGAAAATAAAACGGCACAAACAGCAACAGCAGATAGGTTTTTCGCTCAAAAACATACACCAAATAGACCGCCACAATAAAAATATTCAACCGCAAAAAGACGTCGAGTGTCTGGTCTAATCCCGACACAATGATATGAAACAGAGACATTTGCCCCAATGCCCAGTCAATATTGGCGGTACCTGCAACCAAACCGAAATGTTGTAGCCATTTCAGCGTCGGCACATAATAACCAAACTGGTCGGGAACAAACGCAAAATACGATCCGGTAAGAACAGCGATAGCGGTAAAGCCCCAAAACCAGAAATTGGTGAGCAGGTTGTCTGTGAACACTTTTTGCAGCGTTTGCAGATGCTCGTTTTTCAGATAGCCGATCGCCGCAAAAAGCATAAAAGCCAGCTCTATATACAAATTCAAGGGCGTAAAAAAAGACAGGGTATTGCAGACCATGCCGAAGAATGTCATCCCCAATAAAACGGTCAGCGCAATGGAATGAGTGCTGATAGACAGGATGCGTCTTGTCCAGCATCCCCAGCCCCAAAAAAACAGAAACAGGACTCCAATTAAAAAAGCTTCAATGATCATAATGGCTATTGAATTTAGTATTTTCTGAATATCAATGCTTTGCCTTCGGTCATTTCGATCGAAAAGCGGGTGCCGAGAGCTTCATTCAGTGAGGCTTGCCACCACGAAGTCAGTCGCCGTTGCACCACCGGATAACGCAAGCCTCCGAATGTAAAAACAGTATCGTTTGTCAAGCTGAATACAGAGACTTGTTGTCCGATAAAACTTTCGTAGTTAGCCGATTGCAGTTGCGGAGTAAAAACGCCATGATCCGTATAAGCTTGTAAATCAGCATATTCAGCATAATCGGTTAATAATGAGAGGTTGCCCAAAGTATGATCTTCTCGTTTGCCGGTCGCGCCGAGAACAGCCAAAGGCGTCCATCCGTTGGCGACACAAAAGCGGACGGATTTGGTCAGATCGTTGGTTTCCTGTTCGGCGAAATGTTGTAATCGAGAGGCATAACGCAGCTTTAAATCGGCAGGGAGGCTGTCGAGATCGCCCACGACAAAATCGGGTTCGCGTCCGAAAGCAAGCAAGTTTTCTGCTGCTCCGTCGCAACAGATGACTCTCTCGGCGTTGCGTAAGATGTTCAACGGGATGTCGTGTGTCGGAAAACTTCCGTTTGCCAAAACGACCGTCGAATATTTTTTTGTTAGTGTTATCAATTTGCTATTCATCATTTATCATTTGTCTTTATTTATTTTAGCGCTGTTTTTCGCCACTGAATATATCCGACTATCGAAAACAGGGCATATACAAGATAGAGGATGGTACTCGGATACATGCCCTTTATCAGATAAATCACTATCGAACAGGGATTTACGATCATCCACAGATACCACGATTCGACGATTTTTCGCGCAGCCATCCACACGGCAAGGATGCTCAATGTTACGGTCAGGATTTCGATAAAAAAGAGTGTAGGTTGTCCACCTTCGGAAAAAGGATTCGGCGCATCCGTAAAATGTAGCACAAACCACGAAAGCGCGACATAGATGACGACGCCAATGACCGTCAGTGTCGCCGCCGTTTTGAGTTTGATAAAACTGAAAGGCAGTTCTTCGCCTTTTTTGGAGCGGACAAACCGCCAGCAATACAGCCCGTAGAGCGACACAAGAACATCGTAAGAGCGTAGTCCCATCATCGCGTACAGCTGTTCGGAATAATTGATATAGACATAAAACAATCCGCTGGCGATGCCGACGAGCCACATAGTCCATTTGCGCGTAACTTCGAGATAGAGAAAGATCAGCGTCAAAATGGCGCCCGTTGTTTCTATCCAGTTGCGCTGCAGCCAGTCAAAAATCAGGTCAAAATCAGGAGTCATATCTGTTGTTTCAAAATTTATTCTTTCACTTTGACAGCCTCTTTTTTCGCCGCTGCAGCGAATACATAAGGCGAGATGCTGATTTTTTTGCTAATCAGTTCGGGAATGTTGTACGATTGCATCAAATAATCGTAATAATCCGATGTTTTTTGCGGCAATAAAATCGGGCTGTGCGCATGTCCTGTTTCGTCGAAGTAGCTGATATACAGCCGCGTACAGTTTTTGTCCAAGCGACGGCTACTGAAAATCATCCAGCGTCCGTTAGACGACCAGCAGTGATAGCTGTCGGTGTCGTCGCTATTGGCGTCGGTCATCGGGAGGGTTTCCATTGTTTCCAAATTGATTTGATACAGATCGTTTTCGCGGTGCCAGATAGGGAAAGTGCCGTAATCGAACAGACAAAACGCCAAATATTTTCCGTCCGGCGAGATACGCGGGATGGACGTGCTTTTGCCGGTTTTTTCTGCCGAGAACAAGGTATCGACTTCATTGCCGACACTGCCATCCGACGGGTTGAACGGAACGCGCACTAAACTGTATTTCAGATCTTTATATTCGATGGGCATGTCCAAAGCGGGCGCCGTACAGAAATACAGCCAACAACCGTCGGGCGACCATTCCGGAAATGTTTCATAACTGCTGTCGGAACGAAGAATGTCGTAGCTGAAAATTTTGTCTTGCTCCGTATCGTAAATTGCCAGATCGGACTTGAAATCAAAAACCTCGATTTTGTTGGTATGCATCGCCAAAAACTCCTGACTGGTGTTGTTGGTCGAAAAAACCACATATTTGCCATCGGGATGCCATCGCGGATAAACGCCTGCTTTGACCATCCATGAGGCTTGCGTGTTGATTTTTTTCAGTTTGCCATGGTCTGCAAAAATGGTTCCGCCGTGTATGCCGCGCAAATGGAACAGCATTTTATCGGGGCTATGCTGACAAAACGTGTGGCAATTCATACAGTTTTCATTGGTCAGCGTATTCAGCAGCACCGGCGTTTCGTCGAAATTTTCCAAACATCGCTGATAAATTCCCATCTTGTTCCACGAGGCATAACCCGGCTCAATCAGACGATACACCAGATAGGGATCTATCGGATCGGGCGCGACGTGAAACGTGATATCGCGGTATTTTGTCCAGTCGCCATTGGTTTGTTTAACGAAAATTTTCACCTGCAAATCTTCGTCGGAATGGGCTGACAACAGCTTGCGCCATCTTTTCAGCGGGATTTGCACTTCTTGTTTCGTAGCGACGGCGAAAGAGTCGTTTCCGGCGACAAAACGCACCAAATAGCGGCTGCCTTCCGTTTGAATTTTGAAATTCAGCGGCGCAATATTGCAGGGGATAACTGTCCCTGTATAAGCCGGATAGATAGTTGCATCTGCGTCTATGGCGACGTAAGTTTTCACCTGTTCGCTGCAAGCAAATCCTGCTAAAACTGTCCAAACGGCAAAAATATATTTTATCTTTTTCATAACTTGTTTTTTCTAAATCAATACACCGACAGTTTGTTGTATATTTCGTCCAATCGCATTGGCGATACATTGAGATAATAATAGAAATAGCTGTGTCCGTATTTTTTCTTAAACATGGCGGCGGTCAGCGGCATTTTCGCTTGCAAATCAGCGTTGTATTGCTGAAACAAATCTATGGTTGCCTGACTGATCTTGTAGTCTTCTACGATGGCATTGTCTTTGGTTGCGGCGGCATAAATCATCATTGCTTGTTCCATCGAGGCAGGCATGCGATCGTAGTGCATTGCCGGATAATAAACGTCCATCAAATGCTTAAAACCGATCAAATCCTGATGCAGCATATAAAATTCGATCAGGTATTCGAAAATTTTGTGGTTATCAGGCAAGTTTTTTAGTGCTGTTCTGAAAGTTGTCGGAGGAGCGCCATGATCTACCGAAATATCGCCCATCCGTATCGGTTGTGGCATTCCGGCTGGTACAAAAGTCGAATCGGACAGACATTGGCGCATCACTGCCCGTTGTTGTTTTGCCCAAGAATGATAGATCGGCGAATGTTCCATCATACGAATATATCGCTCAAAACGCAGGGTATCGCGCAGCAGGATAGACGTTTCGACAAGGCGGCGCACCGCTTTTGAGCCGTATTCCGTCGGACTGGTAACCATCGCCTCAAATGCACAGTGTTCGGCTTCCTGTATGATGCCCAGACGATAATATTGCTCGCCTATATAAAGGCTGGTCGTATAGTGCGTTTTCCAAGCGATAAACAGCCCGTATGTGCCTGTCTGTCGATAGTAAAACAGCGAATCTGCCAAAACGCCTTTTTCCGACAGGGCAATATTGGTGAAAAAACTGATTGGCACGGCATTGTTGCCCTGATGCGTCTTTCCGATGGCGATCACTTTATTCCAATTGCCTTGCTCGACTTCGTATGCCATCTGCATAATCAACTCCGATTCGGGAACGGAAACAGTTTTCATTCCCCAAATGCAAGGTGCAAATACCAGCACAAAGGAAAAAACGATCCACAGACCGGCTTTTTTTAACCTGACGCCCTTGAACTGTTGCGCCGAAAATCTGCCTGCCAAATACAAAACAGGAATGGACACCCACGCGATAGTGTAGAGCTTGTTTTGTCCGAATAAAAATTCGCTGAACGGCGTCAGTGAGAAGAAAGCAGTGGTCAGCGGACTGATATAGACATATTGCCACGCAAAATAGGGGAGCAGGGCAGCTGTCACCAATAGCCCCGCCATCCGTGCAAAAGACGGTTTAGGGTTAAAACATTCTTCGATAACAACCAAAAGCAGAAAAATCAACGAGTTGCCACCCGCAATAAAGAAAGTCAAAATGAAGAGCGCCACGATTGCTGTCGCTAAAATCCATTGCGGTTGTTTGTCGCGGTATTTTTGATTGAGCGCCTGATAAATCCAAAACAGCAACAAGGTGATAATCAGCCCGACAATATGCCACATGCGGAACGACAGGTTGTCCATTGCCGCTAACGCCAACAAAATAGCCGGTGCAAAAAACAGAAAAGCATAAACGCCCGCATCGCCATGTCGTCGATAAATGCGGTATTGCAAATAAAATATTTTAGCAACGATGGCGGCAAACAGAAGGGCGCCGACCCAATGCCAATGAAAAAACTGTGTCAGAAATGTGCCGATATAGCGTGTCAAACCTCCGGGCTGCGCCATATAATTTTGAAAATAATAGCTATCTGTGCGAAACAGCTGTCCTTCTTCCAGAAAACCGATCACATAATAGCGATTATAGAAATACATCCAACCGGCAGTCAGCAGGATAAAAACTGCTATAAAAATGCCGGTTACCCGTTCGAAAATCGAATATTTATTCGTTAGTTCTTCCATGATTTTGCAAAATTACAAAAAAAATCTTTTCAACGCACTAAAATACCGGTTTTTATTATAAATTTTATGTATAAAAAAATTGTTGGTCAGAAAAAACAGGCTAAATTCAAGCTGATATGGAGATTTTTTGCCGAATAGAGATCCTTGTCTTTTTTGAAAAAATGATCGATTAAATTACGGTCTGAAACGATAACTAACTGAAAATTAGCTGTTTGTATTCCTGCCATCACAGACATGGCGCCATGTTCTCGTCGATAAAACAGATTTTTTTCTTTGAAAGACGATGACCCGTTGACGCCGTAAGCGAAATAAGGTCCGACGCCTGCCACAGCGCTGATTCCCAATCCCAAGGGCAATTTGTAGCCGAGATAGAGCGGAATTTTCAGAAATTTCACCTGCTCCGAATATTGCTCATCGTTGTAGTCTTTGATTTCTGTTTGCGCAGAAAATAACAATTCCGATTGCAGAAAAAAGCCAAGTGGCAAATCGCATTGTGCCAGCAATCCTGCACTGTAACCGGTGGCGTAACTGATCGAAAATTCCAATTGCGTGTCGTTGCGCGAAAAGATATGCCCTAAATCTCGGACGTCGGCAACGTGATATCCGCCTTTCATACCAAATCTCATTTGGGCTTTTCCGACGCCGGAAAATAATAAGCCCACAGACACTAATCCGGTAAATATTAAATGACTCTTTGTAACCATGCTACAAAGTAAAGCATTTTACAATAAATATGCAAATTTCAGAACGATATTTTTACCAATTTGCGCGAAAAATGTTGATTTTGGGTGCTGATGACGAGCATATAAGTGCCGGAGGCAAGTGTATTGACGTCGATTTTTTCATTGGGACGGATCTGTCTGTTCAGCCGAATCGTACCGTTCATATCGATCAATAGCAACTGCGATGTTTCGGTGATGCCGCTGATTGTAAACGTATTTTGCACAGGATTAGGATAAATTCGGATGCCTTGCGTCTCGGCGACGTTGGGCAGACGGACAGTCTGCGCGGAATAGAAATACCGACGAGTCTGTGTCAAATTCCAGCTATCGTTCCATATAAAGTCTTGTAAGACAGACAATAAGCTATCGGATGAATATTGATAAACGGTTTTTTGTTGGTTTTGCCACATCAATGTGTCGGAATCGCGGCGTTTCGAGGTCATTTCGACCAACTGTCGGTCGGCGTTATATTGGTAAGTGGTCAGGTCGAGGTCGATCCAGTCTTCGCGTGCCTTGTCCCAACGATAGCGGATTTCGGTAATCGGTAAATTCAGCTCGTTGTAGTCAATCGTTAGCGCCGAATGATTTTGCCCGTTGCGGTACAAAGTGGAGACGCCCAAGCCTTGATTGTCCGGAAAACTCAAGTCCGACAGGTATTGTAATGTCCATGCATCCGAATCGCTATCAAATTGATATACAGCATTTTCTGCTGTGTTATTTTGAATATTCCAACGGGTAAGATATTGATCACATGGCGTCCATCCATCGTTTTTTCGCTGATAGACGGTTGCGGAATAAGTGTTGTTTTCCGGCGACAACGACCTGCTGACTTGCCAGAGGGCTTGCAATTGCTGTGTGAGGCTATCCAAGCGGTAGGTTGCGCTACAGATTTCGTCGTCGAAATATTCGGTCTGTATTTTTGAGTGAATTTTCCATATAAACGATTGATTATCAAATATATACTTTATTTCTTCGGTTTCGTTTCCTGCTGCATTGTAAGAAGATTCGATCCGAGAGGTTGGCAACCATGTTGCAGCATCGAAGTCGCAAACATAATTGGTTTCGCCGGTGCGCAAGCCGTCGCCATTGTAGTCGAAACACACTTTGGAATGGGGAAAATTGTCGTCGGAATAAGTTACAACACTGTCTAACAGCACAATGGACATATTGGCATGCGCTCCGAATGACAGACAAGGTAAACAGAAAAATAAGATGCTGCAGGCAATTTTCATTCCATTAAAAATTCATATTCATAAACTTTTGGCTCAATTTTCGCAGATAAAACGTTTAATGTTTCGCGCAAGTTGCCTATCAGTTCGTTGTAAGTTTCATTGGTTGAAGTATTATTCATTCTGTCAGTTTTTTTATCTCTGCCCTGAAAATATTCGCGAATATCGTACAAAGATGCATTGACATTAGCATTTTTTTGTTTGTGATAATACCTCCAAATTTCCCTTCCTGCATCAAACACGGCGGTCGCTTCGGGCGAAAACTCGCGCTTGATTAACTTTTGTTCCTGTTGTTCAAACAAATCTGTATAAGCGTTTTGTATCTTTTTGCCTTGCAGAAAACCGAGCAAAATATGGCTGTCGTATAATGTTCGAGCGTTGATTTCTGATTCTTCAAACGGAATCCAGTGATTTACGCCGTCTTTTGCAGAAATTCTATTCTGACCGTGAAACAGCGTAAATGCCAAACAGTCATTTTGAAACTCTAAATCTTTTTCCCATTTTTTGTTGGGGAAAAGGAATTGGTCGCGGTCGTTGAGCCAAGTGGGCTGAATGCACAGCCGCACGGCAAAATAAATGCAACTTTCAATCAGATTATTTATGTTGATATAATATTGTCGCGATTTTCTTGTTTCCGAAGATTGTGTCAAATACGGCTGATGAACTTTTAGAAAATCGGAAGTTTCGCAAATTAAATAGCCAATATTATCTTCTTTTTGGGAACGAATCCCCCTTATCCACCGATTTATTGATTTATGCAACCCATCGTGGAATTTTTTCGTAATGTTCTTTTCCGGTATTTCTAACTCAACAGATTTTGGGAATTTGCTGCCCATTAAATCCCACACAGTAAATGCAATAGGAAATTTTCCAGAAACATTATCGAAAATATCTGCTCTTACCGCAAATCCTTTTTTGAAATTTGCCTTAAAAAATTGGCGGAATTGCCCAAAGTTTTCGGCACAAATGAACTTAACTTTTGAAAAGATTGCCAATTTACAAAACGATATTTCACTGTAAATTCTCGCCATAAATTGAGCGGAAATTTCATTTGTAGCATTGCCAATCAGTTTTTTATATTTCTCATTCGTTTTGTTGGCGGTTGCAACCCGACTTTTTATATTCCCCTGATTTACAACGGATTTTATATTTCCTGCCTCCGCATACGGCGGATTGATATAAATAATCAACTTTTTGCGGAGTTTTTCGTCGTTAATGATTTTTTGCAAACTTTCGGGCAATTTCGTAAAATCATCATTGAGAAAATCGAACTGAAAAACGTGGCTTTTCAATAGATTAGCGCCGTTTTCAATGCGGTCGTGCATCACAAAAACATCTTGTTTGTCGAGCGTAGAGGCAAAAATCCGGTATTTGTCGGTCAGTCCTTCGAGTAAGTTGCCCGTGCCTGCGCAACAATCCCAAACGTAATATTCTTCCTGCCAGTTTTCGCCAAACACGTCTGCAAGGTATTGTTGCGAAAGTTCCACACATTGTCTTGGCGTAAAAAAACTTCCTTTGCGCTCGCGCACGTCAGGCGGCACAAGCAAATCGCGGCGGTTGATGATAAAATCCCAATAATCCTCCTGCGGCGGACGCTCGTATTTTGCCCAGAAAGCATTGTGCGCCTTTTGTTTATCTTTAAATTCAACACGCGAAGAAGTGAAAAACTCCATTTCGTTCAAATGGCGGTCAATT
>JAISUM010000067.1 GCA_031272095.1 Candidatus Symbiothrix sp.
CACTTTTGAAATTTTTTCGAGTGGATTGCCGATTGACGAGAGTTTTGCTCTCTGTTTTTCCGTGTCAAAAAGTCCCATTTTGCCTGTTGTACGATATTTTGTTGACATATTTTTGATGATTTAAATTATCTGCAAAGATACAAATAATCATCTGATTATCAAAATATTATGACACTTTTTTTAGTGCTTTTTATTTTTAGAGGTGCCCATAATAGTAATGGCGACTTTTTCAGGTCTATGGCGATCGGAGCTGCCTATGGCGCAATCGGTTACGGCGCGGGAATTGCTACACAAGGAATAGGTACTCTATTAGGACACGGATTAGGCTCGGTTGGCACAGAATTAGTCAGAGCGACTGCCCACGGGCTGGTTGGCGGCGGTCTGTATGCGGCACAAGGCGGTAATTTCTGGCAGGGTTTTGGTATCAGCGCAGTTTCATCGCTCGCCGGTTCCGGGATGCAAGCGCTTAAAGTAGGCAACGGACTCATAGCTTTGGGAACAGGCGCAGCAGGCGCCGGTATGGCTTGGGCAACAGGCGGCAATCCGATCAACGGATTTATGCAAGGTTTCAATATCGGCATGTTGAATCACGCAGGAGAACAGGTGATTGGCGACGACGACGCAATCTATACACTGTCGTGCGATGATGTGGTGATATTAGGAAAAAGATCCATCCCATGGATCAGTCAATTTGATTCTCGAGTCCCCCATGCAGGCAATACCGCTTGCAAAAGAGCTTGTTATATGATGGTGCCTTATGCCTTACAAGGAATGGGAAACGGTTATTTTGTGGCAAGGGAAAGCGGACATTCATTTGTCGCGACACAAAATGCCACAGTCGGTTATCAATATTTAGACGGTCAATTATCACAAGGCGCCAGAGTGATTGTTGGGGTAGGAAGACATGCAGATAAAGAATCTTCTTTCTGTTTATATTAACTAAAAATTAAATTATTTTTGATTTACTTTTTCTCTTGCTAAATAATCTAACACATCATTATCCAATAGTTCTAATGCTTTTGTATAATGTATTTCTATTTCTTGTTGTGAAATTGGATCTGCTTGTCCATACAATTTTGAAAGTCCAGGTCCGTCTTGCCACGCTTGTTTGTCGGAATTCCACTCACAAAGTCCAATATAAGGGTCTTGCACGACAAACTTGCCATCTACTTTGTAATAATGGCGAGGCAATTTTTCGTTCTGAATTTTTGCGGCTATCAATCTGCGATATGCTTTCAAATATTTACGTAGGCGATAAAAACCCGTTTCAGAAAGTTCTCGCAATCTTGTAATGTCCATGTTGTCAAGCAAATCGTTGATTTTCACCTGCGTAGCGACGGGATTTGCTGCCACGCGCTCTATAAAGCGGTCATAATCTTCGTCTTCCGACAGTTTGGTTACACAGCGCAACACGTCGATGATTTCCGGTGCGAAGCCCTCCGCTTCGAGGCGCTCAAAAGTCCAGTCGCTGTCTTCCACAAGGTCGTGCAGCACACCGCAGATGCGCTCAGTTTCCGTCCGTCCGCGCTTCATCACCCGCAAAGGATGATTTATATAATGCGCCCCCGACTTGTCCCGCTGCCCTCTGTGAGCGGCAACGGCTATCTCCATGGCTCTTGCTAAATTGCTCATAATGACCATATATTTAATTAGTTAATTTCACATTAAAAGAGCGACACAATGTTGCAAACATAGCGATACGTTTAATATTGTCGCCTCCTGCACCTTGTAACCGGACTTGATGTACATCGGAAGTTCTCCCATCAGCAGCTTTCCCAAAGAAACAACAGCCGCATCAACGCCAAATACTTCGCCTAAATACTTTTCTAAATTATTCATATATAATATGTTGCCGTCTATTTTGCTTTATGCCATCTATGCTTGGCATAGTGCAAAAGTACAAAAAATGCCACCGAGATATTCCCGTTTGTCAAAAAATCACCACCGAGATTGTATCAGACGACTCGATCCAAAGTGCTGAAAGCCCGATAATCAATAGCGTAGGACAACGCCCTACGAAACAATGTATGCTCACACCCGAACATTCATCTCTGCCACTAAGGGGGCTTTTGAGAAATAAGGTTTATTCTTCCCTGTTACCAAACGATACAATCCTGACAGATTGCAGTATTGCTGTCTTGGGATATTATATACAATATTCATTTTCAAAAAAAAAAATTCGGAGCCCGCTTCGCGGGCTTCGAGCGCTTGTTCCACTCCGTTTTGCCCTTTGCGGGCGGCTCCGCTACGCCCGCCTTTGGCAAAACTCCGTTTCACTCGCTCGTCTGACTTGCCTTGCACAGGTCAATTAATTTGAACTGGAGGCAAGGCGGAAGCCCAAAATGCTGCCGCGATTGCCGGGAGTGATGCCGTAACGATTCGACACGCGCACGAGCCTCGCGTCGTAGTCCCAACCCCCGCCGCGAAACACGCGGGAAGAGCCGGTAGATGCGCCGCGAGGGTTTGTCTGCGAGCCGCTACTGTAAGAGCCATACCAATCGCTGCTCCATTCCACAACATTGCCGCTCATATCGTAAATGCCAAGTTCGTTTGGTGATTTTGTGCCAACCGGATGAGTTTTGCTGCCGCTATTGTCGTAGTACCACGCCACGTCGCCCACGGTATTGCTGCCGCTGTAAGTATAGTTGTTGGTTTGCTGTCCGCCGCGGGCAGCGTATTCCCACTGTGCTTCGGTAGGCAGGCAGAACTGTGTGCCGCCGCCGACCAACTGGCTTAATTTATAACAAAAACCGTCGGTCTTGTAGTCGATGCCGTTAACGGTGTAACCCGTTGTGCTGCCTGTGCCGACAATGTCGTTCCAAGAGACATCGTACATCGGGAAATTGTCGCCCACTCCATTAGTTGACCAACCGAGTTCTTCTGCTATTTGGGTCAAACTTTTCCCCATCACGGCAAACCAGAGCGCCTGTGTTACCTCGTATTTGCCGATGGCAAAATCGGACAAAGTTACTGTATGAACGGGCTGTTCGTTGCTGTAGCTGTCGCCATCAGTACTTCCCATCTGAAAAGTACCGCCCGGTACGGCAATCATATCAAAGGATACGCCTGCGGCGGTGTAAGTGGCGGTTTCGGGGGTATAGGGGGTAGATGCTTCTACTGTAAATTTACCATCCCATAAATGCCAAGTAACTAATTGGCGTTCTGCACTCCACTTTAATGCCGTACCAAAAAGTGTGTTTAATTTAAAGTCGCAAAAAGCATACAACGGCGCGTTCAGGTCTATTTCCAGTTCTTGTTTTGCAGCCGTATATTTGAAGTCGGCAGTAGGTTTAAAACCGCCTCCTGCAAGTGCTTCCACGCCTTCCCAGTCCATAAAATGCACTGCAAGCCCCAATTTTATATCTTCGTATATACTTCCTTTAATATCGGGGATTGCAGGAAAAGTGTGATAGGTAAAATATCCCTTTGATTCGTTGCCCTGCGCATACCAGTCGCCTTTATAATAACCTGCTGCAAAGGAAAACGGATAGGTGTAGTCCAAACATTTCCACGACCATTTCAAACTGCCTTTTGCTCCAAGGGTGATATCAAGCACCAATTTTGGAGAAATATAAATCGGCAGTCCGGGCGCAATTGGAATAGCCCCCAGCGGAATTTCGCCCACTCTGAATGTTTTTCCTAATTCTTCTTTTATATTTACTTCGGGTGCGAGCGTAACACTTGCGTTCAATTCGCCCGAGAGCGTAAAATCGCACACATCGGGCATTATTTTTTCCTTCGCTTTAACGATGCGCGGCTGCAGTTCCACATTGCGCAACTCAAGAGCGCCTGTCAGTGCAATATCTAATTTAGAGGTAGTGCCGGATTTGTCGGGTTCTTTTGCCGATTCGTTTTTTAATAAATTATACGTTGCCGTAACAGCAATGCTGATTGTTTTTTTATCCGTTATTTTATCGCAGGTAACGCTCAATGTAAGTCCTTCTATTGTTGTTGGCATAGTGAAAGAAGTTTTATTAAAATTATCGAAGAACGAAATTTTGCTGTCGATATTAGCCGACAGCAGCACGTCGTTCATATTTGCCTGTTCGCCCCACACAATTACGCTACCTGCGCCGTATTCCACTTCGGTAATTTTCAGCAGTCCTCCGTCCGGCACAAGCGTATTGGGGGGAATGGAAATACACATACCCGGAAAGAAGTCGGTTGACTGTTGTGTGGTGTACTGTACAACCTTCATTTTAGAGGAGTTGGCTGACACGCTTCTCATTTTTCCTTGCGGTGCATTGGCAGCCGAAGGCACCTTAAAGACAATCTTCCGATTCGGAATGTACTCGATGATGTTTTCTTCTGCCGCAGTACCCTCGGCTGGTTCGTACACGATAAGATTTTCAGAAACGACGGTTTCTGTCTGTTCGTCTGTCGGGTTGTTTGTCGGCTCGTCTTTTTCACAGCCGCCGAACACTACAACTGCCGCTAAAAATGCGGCGATAAATTTTGCTGATGATTTCATATTAAATACGTTTTTGAATATTTTTTTTGCATTATTTTTTGTTGATATTTTCAAGCGACAAAGATATGAAATATTTTTAAATCTGCAAAATTTTGTAAGAAAAAATCAGGGCGAATTTCGCCTGTCTCATTGCCCATAAAACTCTAAGATCTTGGCGCGAAAAATGAAGTCGTATTTGGCTTGAATCTGTTCGGCTTGACTTTGCGCTAATTTGGTTTTTGCCTCATTCAATTCAAAAACGGAGGCTTTGTTTGCCTCGTAACGTTCCTGAACGTAGGAATAGGATTCGGTTGCCGCCTTGACTGATTTTTCCGATGCTGCATATTTTTCCTGCGCTGCGGTAGCATTCAGATAGGCGGTTTGAATTTCTTTATACATCGTCTTCTTCGTGCGGTCTAATTCCAACTGTTGCGTGTTGAGGTTGATTTTGGCGTTGCGCACCTGATTGCGCACAGAGAAACGATTGAAAATCGGAATATTCAAACTCAATCCGATGGCTTCGCCCGCATTGTTGCGCCACTGGTCGGCAAAGGGCGTATTGTTCATACCGTAGCTGTGGAAATAGTTGTTGCTGTAGCTCATATTCAGATTCAACGAAGGCAGATAGCCCGACTGCGCAATTTTGACGCTTTTTTCGGCGCTTGCCAAATTGTATTCCTGCGCCTTGATTGCCGGACGCACCTGTACCGCGTGGTTGAAAATCAGAGAGGGTGGCTCGATGCGGCTCGCATATTCGGAGATCACATCGTTCGTTTCCGGCGCCGAAATATCGAAGCCTGTTTCGTCGTCCAATTCCAAACTTTGCGCCAAATCGAGCAATGCCAAGGCTAAATTGTTTTTCGCCTGCACCAACGAAACTTCATCTTTGGCGACCTGCGCTTCTATCTCATAGAGTTGCGCTTTCGCCGCTTTCTCGGCAAGCACCATCGCTTCGGTTTTAGCGCGTTGCGTATGACTCAAAGCCAACTGTTCTTCACTCACTTTCAGCAATTCTTTGTTAAACAATGCCTGTAAAAACAGCGAGGCGATATTGATTGCCAAATCTTCTTTGGCACGTTCCAAATTTTCGGTAGCGGCTTGTAAGGACAGTTTGTCGCGGGCAATCTCATTCGGAATACGAAAACCGGTAAACAGCGGTATCGAGCCGGACACCGACAGATTGGTCGTCGATTGCGATTGAATGTCGCTGTCGTACAGCCCTGATTCGATCTGTTTGCGTCCGAAACTCCAATTTTGTCCCACATTGGCATTGAGATTCGGCAAGCGGCTCATCTGCGAAGTCTGCAAATTGGTCGCCGCATTTTCGCGCTGCAATGCCATTTGTTTGACCGTAATATTATGGTCAATGGCATATTGAATACATTCTTCTAATGTCCATTGTTTTTGCGCATACAGCCCGACGGTCAGCAAAAGCGCGGTCAGTAAAAACATTATTTTATTCATTGGGCGCATCTTTTTGAAGTGTTTTTTTATCTATCAGCATACCGCGCAGCCGGTCATCTTTGCCGACGCCCTGTTTGATTTCGGTATGAATCCCGTCGGACAGCCCGATGATCACCTGACGTTTTTCAAATATTTGCGGGCGTTCCGACTGTAAGACATAGACAAATGCCGAGTCGTTGCTGAAAGTTACGCTGCTTTCGGGGATGGTCAGCACGTCTTTTGCCTGCGAAAGGACGATTTCGGCATTGGCGCTGTATCCGGCGCGAATCAGGGTGGAATCCGACGCTTTGACTGCCGCTTTGATTTCAAACAGCACTGCTCCGTTTTGTTCCGAACCTTTGGGCGAAATATATTCCAGCACTGCATCGAACTTTTGGTCGATGATTGCGCCGACGGTCAAGACAATCGGCATTCCTTCCTTGACTTTTCCGACTTCTGTTTCGTCGATATTGCCCCGAAAAATCAGGTCGTTCATATTGGCGACAGAAGCGATGGTCGTGCCGTCGTTGAAGGTATTCGCCTGAATGACCGAGTTGCCCACTTTCACCGGAATATCCAAAATCATCCCCGAAATAGTGGAGCGAATCTGGGTATTGCTCAAGTTGGCGTATTTTTTTGAAACGCCTTCACGGACAATGTCGAGCGCATCTTCCGCGTTGCTTTTTTCTTCCGTCGCTTTCTGATAGCTTGCTTCCGAGACCTCAAATTCGTCTTTGGAAATCACGCCCTTTTGAAACAGTTGCAACTGCCGCGCATAATCGGCTTCCACTTGTTTCAGGTTGATTTCAGCAACGCGCAAACGCGATTCCGCCGAGTTCATCTGTCCCATTTCGGGGATCACTTTGACGGTTGCAATCACATCGCCCGTCTTGACCATTTGTCCGGCTTCTTTCAGCACTTCCGACACGATGCCCGAAATTTGGGGCTTGATCAGAATCTCGTCGCGCGGCTCTACTTTGCCGGTTGCAATCGTTTTGTTTTCGACCGTTCCGATGCTCGGCGACACGATTTCATACTCTTTTACCTCCGGTTTCGACTTGTTCCACAAAAACATAAACGTGGAAAACACAATCAAACCGATAATCACAAACATAATGACTCTTCCAATTCTTTTCATATTCTTATTATTATATTTTGTTTGTCTAATCACTCTTCCCTAATCGCATCTATTGCTTTTATTTGCAATGCACGCAAGGTCGGGATATAGCCCGCAATCAATCCGCAAAACAGCAGGATGATTGTTGATGACACCGCCGTTCCAAACGAGACCATCGGGTCGGTAAGGAACAGATTTTCAGCTTTTTGTATCCAATAGACATCCGCCAAATACAAAGTCAATATTCCCGAAGTCAGCCCTAACAGCCCAAAAATGGCAGTCAGCAGCAGACTTTCCGACATAATTTGCATCACAATCGTTATCGGTTTTGCGCCCAAAGCACGCCGCACTCCGATTTCTTTAGTACGTTCTTTGACCGTTACCATCATAATGTTGCTGACGCCGACGATACCGGCTATCAGCGTACCCGATCCGACGATCCAGATCAATATCGCGATGCCGAGAAACAGATATTTAAACATATTGAACACTTCTTCTAAATTGAAACCGAACACAGCCTGATTGTCGGTCGGCGAGATGCTGTTGTTGGCTTTGAGTATCGTTTTCATCTTTTCTTCGACGGTTTTTGCCGAACAATTGGGCTTTGCCGTCGCCGACAAAATATCGATCTCGTCGCCGCTGTTATTGACCTGCTGCAAAGTGGTAAACGGAATCAGCACCGACGATGAAGTGCGCCCGCCGATGCTCACATTCGACATTCCGGAAGCCACGCCGACAATCTGATAATAGACGCCGCTCACACGAAGATATTCGCCGACAGGATCCGTTTTTGTAGGAAATATTTCGTTGTACACATCCTTGCCTATCACGCAGACTTTGCGTTTAAGCGAAATGTCCATGTCGTTGATAAAGCGTCCTTTGGTAATAAAAGGCGATTCGATCAGCTGATAATTGGGATGCAAACCGCGCACGTTGTAACTGCCCGAATGTTCGCCATGTATCACATTATCGCCTGCTCCCCGATCGGCAAAAACCATCGGCGAAAGTACGTCTAATTCGGGAATCGACTGTTTCAGAATTTCAAAATCGCGGTTGTGGATAGTCCAGCGACGCCCTTTCTGAAAACCTTTATAGGGTTCGGATGTCGGCTCGGCGCCCACAATGCAAGTGTTGGTAGCAAATCCCTCTAAATTTTTCAACATACCGCGTTGCATTCCCGTGCCTGCTCCCATCATAACGATCAACAAAAAAATACCCCAAAACACACCAAAGCCCGTCAGAAGACTTCTGACCTTGTTGCGTGAGATCGTTACCCATATTTCCGTAAATCTGTCTGAATCAAATAGCATAAGCTGTCAATTTTTTTTCTTCGTAAGCATCAGCCCCAACATCATCATCAACGAAGTAATGATAATCACTTGAATCAAAAGGGATTTGGTTACAAAATCGAGGTGTTGTGCAGGCAAAATAGAAATAAAAAGCAGGATGGTAATCAGCCCGCGCGGGGCAATGAAAAACAGCGGTTTGAAGGGTGCGTGAAGCAATAACATCACCAGCGCTCTGACCGCAAAAATAGCTATCGAAATACCCAGCGCCATCAATAAAGTGTTGGGATTAAACAGATTTTTGTTTTCCAGCAGGTAGCCGAACAGCAGGAAAAACAGCGAGCGAATAAGAAACGAGCCTTCGGAAACAAGATCTTTCAAACGGTCGATTTCGGGCTGCAAGGTGGTCGGATTGAACCTGCGTATCCATCGAAACATTTTTACATTCTGAATCCGGTCAATGTTTTGCAGGAAAAGTCCGAAAATCAAAATAAAAATCAATTCCGGAAAATGATAACGTGTGAACAGCGAATAAATCAGCACGGTCAGCATAATGATAGGAATAAATTTCACATGATGATCAATTTTTTCAATCAAAATCAGCAAACCAAGCGTAGCGATAAACGACAAGATAATGGCAATCACAAAATACATCGAAAAAGTCAGCGCCAAAGATGCGTTATAGACCGTGTTCATCGCTACAAAATTGAAAAACATGACGCCGATAATGTCCGAAAAACTGCTTTCGTAAGTGGTAAATTCACGAACTTTTGAATCCAAATGTTTGACACTCGGAATGGCAATCGCGCTGCTGATAATCGTAAACGGAATGGCATTGATCAGACAAATGCGAAAATCACCGCCGACACGATACTGAAACGCCATCGCAAACAGAAACGACAAAATGAGAATCGGCGCCAATGCCGCAAGAAATGATTTGGTGATGAACAACATTTTTCCGCGTCGGATCTCTAACTCCAACGAGCCTTCCATCACCACCAAAATCAACCCAAACGAGCCAAGTATGGGCAGCATCGGCGACAAATCGGGCGCTCTCAATTGCAGATAGCTGACCAACTGTTGAATCGCCCAACCCATAATAATCAAAATTACTACCGACGGGACTTTGGTTTTCGACGCAGTAAGGTCGAAAAAATATGCTACAAGCACCAGCGCACAAAAGGCTATGATCAGTGTATTTGTCATTGAAATTGTCGTTATTCGTGTTGAAATTCACCCCAAAGGTAAGAAAAAATCTCGAAACAGACTTGTTTTTTAAAAAAAATATTACCTTTGCACCGACAAATCACAATTGATATGACAAAACAGGTTGCTTCAATATTTATGTTGTCCATTCTGGCACTTGCATCTTCGCATGCAACGCTGGTCTTGCATTTTTGCGGCGGAAATTTCGACAGCGCAAGCGTAGCAGGATATGCGCCCATCCGTACTTGTTGTTGCGCTACAAGGGCTAATAGTCATTCCACTGAACAGCAGTCGGTTAACCAGTCGCCCTGTTGCTCGAATATTTTTTTGCAAATTGATACCGACAATTTTATCGTTCAGCAAGAAATATCAACCGAACAACAATCTATTGATTATAAATACTTTACAACAGAAGATATTATTTCAACTTTTATTTCCGAAAAATATATAACAAACATACCTTTTGCCCCTCCTCCAGACGGACTTGAGCGCTCCGGCGCCTCAATCCGGCATTTTTGCTGTTCGTATTTGATTTGATTTTTAGACACGAAAAACCTTATTTACAAAGGCTCCCTTAGTAGCCAAAAACAAATACAATCCTTGCCCTTATTTTTTCTGGTAATAAGGGAATAAGGGTAAGGGAA
>JAISUM010000085.1 GCA_031272095.1 Candidatus Symbiothrix sp.
GGCGGGATATTCGGTTTCGGATACGCCGCCGGATGTTACCGGCACAGTTACCGTAACGCCAAGCAACGGCTGCAGCACAGGAACGGCAGGAACAGTGTCAGTAGGGGCTAAAAAGGGCATTTGATCCTCACCCGACCTCACCCCCGACCCCTCCCCACAAGGGAGGGGAGGAAGGGAAGGAAGAATAGCCGTCATTGCGGCGCACGCCGCAATCCCCTGATAATGTCAAACTTTCCAAGTCTTTGAGACTTGGAAAGTTTTTTTTGTCTGAACTGTGATTTTTTCCTCGTCATCCCGCGCCTGACACGGGATCTCCTGATTAACGCTCTTCGGGGAATGGCGGATCAAGCCCGCCATGACAGGCTGTTTTAGTGATAGCATCACTTCGAGTGATACTATACTAATCACTAATCACTAATCACTAATCACTAATCACTCACCACTAATCACTATTTCACTATTTTTTCGTACCTTTGTCCGCAAAATCAGTAAAATCAAATGAAATAAAATGAAAAAATCAATTTTGACAGCCGCTTTGTTGGTCTTTGCGGAATTAGTCGCGGCACAATCGGCGACGAAAGAAGTATTGCAGCTGCACGATATTGTTGCTCAGAAATACGCGGCAAAAGGCATTGCCGCCGTGCAATCATTGCCCGACGGCGAACATTATACCACTTTAAGCGCCGACAAAAAAGCCATTCTGAAACACAGTTATACGACAGGCAAAATCACCGATACGATTTTCCATGTCGATAAAGTTCGCGAAATACACTTGAACGCTATCGAAGGCTATGCGATTTCCGCCACCGGCACCCATATCTTGGTGTGGAACGAAAAAGAATACGTCTATCGGCGCTCGTGGAAAGCCAAAGTTTATGATTACGATGTGCGCCGCAATTATCTGAAACCCCTGTCCGACGCCGAAGGGAAGGTAATGATCCCGACTTTCTCGCCCGACGGACGGATGGCGGCTTTTGTGCGCGACAATAATATCTGGCTGAAAAAATTTGATTACGATACGGAATCGCAAATCACCAAAGACGGCAGTTTCGGACATATCCTGAATGGCGTTACGGACTGGGTATATGAAGAAGAATTTATACAAACCAATCTGATGTCGTGGTCTGCCGACAGCCGATTTTTAGCCTTTGTCAAATCGGACGAAACGAAGGTGCCGACCTATGCTTTTCAGCAGTTCGACGGCAGCCTCTACCCCGATTTTTACAGCTACAAATACCCAAAAGCAGGACAAAACAATTCGACCGTTGGCTGTTATACATATAATATTGAAACGAAAGATACCAAGCGCATGGATGTCCCTTTGGACAGCGACGGCTATATTCCGCTCATCCGTTTTACGCCGAATCCCGACCAATTGGCAGTGATGACGCTCAACCGGCAACAAAATATTTTTAAAATGTATATGGTGCATCCGCAATCGACGCTTGCCAAATTGGCGTTGCAGGACGAAAGTCAAACCTATATTGATTCGGACTGGATCTTATCTATCGCGTTTTCCAAAGACCGATTTGCATACGTCAGCGAGCGCGACGGCTATGCACATATCTATCTCTATTCGTTGACGGGCGCATTGGAACGGCAGCTGACTTCCGGACGATGGGACGTAACGGCGTTCTATGGTTTAGATCCGCAGACGGCGACTGTTTATTATCAGACGGCGGAAGACAGCCCGCTGCAAAGAGCGGTTTATAAAACGGATGCTCGCGGCGTAAAAACCAAACTGACCGCCTCATTGGGGACGCATACGGCAATGTTCAGCACCAATTTTCGGTATTTTATCGACACTTATTCCAATGTTTCGACGCCCGATTATATTGCCATATACAACGATAAAGGCAAAGAATTGGCGACGCTGAACAACAATCAGGCGCTCAAAACAGCCTTGTCGCAAGTGCGCTTGCCTCACAAAGAATTTTTGACGATTGACAATACGAATGGCGATGCGCTGAATGCTTTTATGATCAAGCCATCCGATTTCGACGCGAGCAAACACTATCCGGCGCTGTTGGTGCAATACAGCGGTCCGAATACGCAACAGGTTACCGACAAATTCGGTTTGGACTGGTATTATTATTTGGCGGAACAAGGCTATGTGATTCTCACGGTGGACGGACGCGGAACGGCAGCGCGGGGCGAACAGTTCCGCAAATGTACCTATATGCAACTCGGCATTTTGGAATCCGACGACCAGATTGCAGCGGCGAAATGGTTGGCGCAACAGTCTTATATCGACGGTAAACGCATTTCGATCTGGGGATGGAGCTATGGCGGTTACATCACATTGATGAGTATGAGTCGCGGCAACGGCATTTTTCGATCCGGCATTTCCATTGCGCCCGTAACCGATTGGCGATTTTACGATTCGATCTATACGGAACGGTTTATGCGGACGCCTAACGAAAATTTTGAAAACTATAAGCGCTGTTCGCCGCTGTCGTTCGCCGGAGATCTGAAAGGCAAGCTGCTGTTGATACACAGTACGGCAGACGACAATGTGCATCCGCAAAACTCGATGTACTATGCCAACGCCCTGATCGATGCCGGTATAGATTTTGAGATGTTCATCTATCCGAATAAAAATCACAGCCTGTTGGGAACAAAAACGCGAGAACATCTTTATACCCGAATCATCCGTTTTTTACAGTTTGAAAATTAATTTTAATAATTACAGATATGAGAAAAATTATTTTACAATGTTTGATCATTGCAATTTTCGGAGCTGCAAGCTTCGATCTGTCGGCGGATACGCTGATTATCCCTGTGTCAGAAGATTATTGTGTCCGTCAGGACGGCGGTGCAGTCGATCCGCCTAAAATGTTGGTGTACAACAACGGATCCAATCGCATCGAGGTGTTTCTGAAATTCGACCTCTCGGCGGTAACATCGTTAAGCGCCGCAAATTTGAAATTTACTATTGCCGGTTATTCCGCTACCGGAAAAAATGCCTCGTGGCAAATTTCATTGGCGAATAACGACTGGTCGGAAAGCGCCGGCTTCATCTATGCCTCCAAACCTGCGGATTTGGGCATTACCCTGGCATCGACCACTGCGGGCGTCAATGGCTTGGTAACAGGAACGTCGAGCCAATGGATGGAATCTTCCTATACGCTTATCGACGCAAGCATCCCGCTTGATGCTGCCAAATTGCAAGCCTACCTCGCGCAGGGCAATACCGAAATCACCATTCGGATCTATAACCCGACAACCGTGAGTAGCGGCGGCGGCGAAATCGACATCGCCGCCAAAGAAGCCGAAGACGGAACTTATAACGGCACCGGCGCGGCAGGAACGGTTGTCCGCTCCGACCTCGTGGGCAAAGGTCCGAAATTGGAAGTAACCGGCGAACTGTCATCTGCGGCAGTCTCGCTGCAAGATTTGACGATTGACGGCACAACGGTGAGTGGTTTTTCGCCCTACAAAAAAGACTACCGTATCGAAATGTCCACCGACGCAACGACCTATCCGAGCATCGCCATCTCCCCAGCCGACGCCGGTGCAACAGTGAGCGCCATCACTTATTCGCCGACAACTTTCAACCCTGCCGCCGACAACCAAGCCGCTTTCACCGTGAGCAAAGGCGCAGAATCGGCAGATTACACGCTGACATTCTTTATCGATCCCACCGCGATAGTGATGGATACGATTCTCAAACGTATTCAAGCCTACAACGAAAGCACTTACAACGTGGCGACTTTAGCGAGCGCGGTTACAACCTACCTTGCCGTGATGGATGCTACCGGCAGATTTACCGATATTGATTACAGTGATACGGAAGGCAGACAATACGACTGGAAACCCCTCGTACATATCGACCGACTGCGCGATATGGCTTTCGCTTATACGATGCCGGGCAGCGCTTATTTTGAAAGCGACGCCCTGTATGATAAAATTGTGCTTGCGCTGCAATCGTGGGAAACCAATCAACCGCCTGCCTGCAACAACTGGTGGTTCCCCGATCTGCCGGTGCCGCAACGTCTGGGTATTATGTTTATCCAGATGCGCAAAGGGAAACAGCAAATTCCGGCAACGCTCGAAGCCCAAGTGATTGCCAATCGAATGAAACCGGGATGGAATCGCGGCAGCGGCTATTTCACCGGCGCCAATAAAGTCGATTATTGTACGCACTGGGTTTACAGCGCCTTACTGAAACGCGACGGAGCTTTGCTAACAACAGCTGTCGATGGCGTATTTTCACCTTTGACTTTCACCACCGGTGAAGGGCTGCAATATGATTATTCTTATTTTCAGCATGGCAATCAACTCTATATCGGCGGTTATGGCGACGAACTGATTAAAGGCAGTACGCTCATCGCCTCTTATGTCGCCGGTACCGAATACGAACTGACCGGCACACCTCTCACTTTGTTGTCGGATTTTATGCGCAAAACGTGGCTGCCGTCTATTCGCGGACAATATTTATCTTGGAATGTTACCGGACGCGGCATGAGCCGACAACCAAGCCAGTTGAACAAAAACGGCGCCTCTATTTATGCGGAACGCATGATCAGCATTGATCCCGAACATGCTGCCGAATACGCTGCCGCCGTTCAACGGATGCGGGGCGAACAGGCTGCCGACTACAATGTCGCGGCGCAGAGTACGCATTTTTTCAAAGGCGATTACACTTTGCATGTCCGTCCCAACTACAGCGCCAATGTCCGTTTGCTCTCGTCGCGTACGGAAACCATTGAATTTGGCAATAACGAAAATCTGAAAAATTTCTATCTTTCCGATGGCAGTATGGATATCGCCACGCACGGCAATGAATACGACGGTATTTTTGCGGTATGGAACTGGACGCGCATTCCGGGCGTTACCTCCCCGCAAAAACCTTTCACTCCCGCAAGCCTTCCTGCCGGTTATTCGCCTTCGTCCGACGGCTCTTCTAATCCTTATACACCGCACGGCACCAATATGGGCGGAACGGGAACCTCGACTTTCGCGGGCGGCGTGAGCGACAGTGTTTATACCGTAACAGCTTACAGCCAAACGATGGCTACCAATGGCGCAGGCGATGGCAAAACCGGTGTCGGCGCTAAAAAAGGCTGGTTCTTCTTCGAGGATGAAATCGTCTGTCTCGGCGCAGGAATCAATTCCGATGTTTCGGTCAACAGCTACGATATTTTCACTACTGTCAATCAGTGCAATTTGAACGGCGATGTAACCGTTTCTGCCAACGGCGCTGCCACCACCCTTCCGGCAAACACCGAAACCACTTATACTTCGCCCGCATGGGTATTCCACGATAATATTGCTTACCTTTTCCCGCAAGGTGGAAATGTAGGCGTGGGCAATACGACGCAAAGCGGTAACTGGTACGATATCAATATGTCGGCGCCCGACGCCACAGTCAGTCGCGGCGTGTTCTCGCTGTATGTCAATCACGGAAAAGCAGTCAGCAACGGCTCGTATGCTTATATCATACTGCCCAACCCCTCGACGACGGCGGCAGTGGAAACCTACCAAGCAACCAACGGCGTGGAAATTCTTGCCAATACGGATTCTGTGCAGGTAGTGCGCAACAATCTTTTGGGTGTTACGGCGATGATTTTTTACAAGGCGACGACCTTTGAACACAGCGATTTGTCGGTGAAAACCAATAAAGCTTGCGCCCTGATTTTCAAGCGCGACAACAACGACTTGAATATGCACATTGCCGATCCCGCGCAGTCGCAGACCAACATTACGGTGAGCGTGAAGACCGCCAATATGTCGGATTGGACATCGGTTGTCTGCACATTTACCGGTACGGGCAATTACGCCGGAGCCGGCAAAAAATATGTTATTCCCGATACCTATACCTCGCTGCCGACGCTGACCAATCAGCCCGATCGGATTGTCCGTCAAGAGTTTTTTAACTTGATGGGACAGCAGATTCGGCAGCCGCAGGATGGTTTGTATATCCTCCGGAATACCTATCGCTCCGGCAAAACGATGGCGGAAAAAGTGCGTAGTATCGCAAACTGAAAAATACGTAATATAATAAAAAAAATCGCGTTTATGCTTGCATACGCGATTTTTTTTTGGTGCCAATGTTTTCCTATTTCCACAAAGTTTTTTAACAAATTACTTTACCGCCTGAAATCAGGTCGTTGCCCTCCTCCTGCGGGAGGCATCCCTTCTCTGCCATTCATACTGCCTCTTTGTTGGGGTGACATTGGCGGTCGCTGGTTGCTGAAACGAAATTCGTGCCGTTTTTGAAGAAAAATTTGGTACTGTTCTTCCGAAAGCAGTTTTTTGATTTTCTTGTTTGATTTTTCTTTCCGTTTGGCGATTTTCCCGTCTATTTTAGCAATTTTTTGTTGCGTTTTTGCGTGTTCTGTTTCGCTCATTTCGGTTGTTTGATGTTCATTATCCAAAAGTTCGCGTTTTTTCTCAAACAGTTTTAAAACGTCTTTCTGCTCTTTGGAAAGAATGATGCCGATGTCGACACGTTGTTCGAAAGTGATAGCCGGTATTTCGGGAAAAGAATCGAGTCGCAGTTCGGTAGTTTCTCTGCCACTCTCGCCTCGTTGTCCTATCCCCGACGGCGGCGGACCCTGACGGTCGCCCATACCTCTTCCTCCACTGCCTTGTGGCGGTTGCGCCTGCATCGAAAAGACTGATAAAAGCAGGCATAAAAAAATAAATAATTCTTTTTTCATAACCATTAATAAAAAATAATGTGCAAAAATAAGTATTTTCGCAGAAAAATGCTTACAAAAAATCGCTCAAACGGTGCAAAAACGGGCTGAAACGGCGAAATTGGGAGTTGCAGATTAAATCAAAAAAGAGGCTGGGGTGGTTTTGAGACTCCTCATCCTGCTCCCGCACCGCCCGTCATTGCGAGGAAGGAAGCAATCTCATTCTCGTCATTGCGAGGTACCATTCAGTAGAACTGAACAAATAGGTAGAATGACAATCACTCATAATCAAACGATTATGCCTTTGTCATTATAAGGGACGAAGCAATCTCCCCCCCAACCTTAACAAGGTTCCTCAAAGAGCGCAAATCCGCTTCCAACCTCAATCCCGTTAGGGATTACCGCTCGGTAGAACATAGCCCCCCGCCCACCATCGGACGCATTCCGTACGGAATGCGCCCTCCCTGTGTTATTGCCCTTTTCTACCAAGCGATGCAAACCTAACGGCTTGCAGACCTCTGCGTATTGGGCTTTCTTAAAATCTAAACTCTAAACTCTAAACTCTAAAATCTAAAATCTAAAATCTAAACTCTAAAATCTAAAATCCGATGACTACTGTACCTGCGTATATGCACTGCTACCGATGGAGAAGGATTTGGACGAGCCGCCGGTGATATAGCCGTTGAAGTTGGCGCCGCCATCTATCTTGCCGCCGCTAAGCAGTGTGTATGAGCCGGTTACGAGGTTAGGGTCGGAGAAGACCACATAGACCGACTGACCGCTTGTAGCGCCGGAGATGACGGGGACGCGGAAGAGCAGTATATCTTTGCCGGAAGAGTTGCGGATGCAGATGTCTGCGCCGCAGGTCGCTCTGTATATCACCGCTTTCTGCGGACCGGACGGCACTTCCATAAGGCTGCCGCAGGTGCCTACTAACAC
>JAISUM010000123.1 GCA_031272095.1 Candidatus Symbiothrix sp.
TGAACGAATTTTGCTATAAGTTCAATCGCCGATATTTTGGCGAGTGGCAGTTTGAACGGCTGTTAGTGGCTTCGGTTGCTTATAAAAATGAGTTTAGGTATCATATACGATAATCATTAAATTTAATTTACACATAACTTTTTGTTGTTTGTGCCGAATTGTTGTTCGGCGAGTTAATAATTTAATAATAAACAGTTTAGTTTGTTTTGTGTGATCGTCTTTAATGACTTTCACGGTGCAAAGGTACGGCGCAAAAAAACAAAAAAATAGATGCATATGCATGTTTTTTCGGTTTTGATGAAAAAAACATGCATATGCATGCAGTGGGTAGTGGGTAGTGATTAGTGATTAGTGATTAGTGATTAGTGATTAGTGATTAGTGATTAGTGATTAGTGGTAACTGATAGTATCACTCGGAGTGATGCTATCAGTGTTTCAAACCCGCACTCTCTGCACCCCCTCCCTTTGTGGGGAGGGGGCTGGGGGGAGAGGTGCTAATTCGGAGAGGGGGTCGGGGGGTGAGGAACTGTCAAAATCCGATTTTCAAGCCCAATCGCACGCCCCATTTTTTGATGTGCGGCGCATCAAGATAGCTCAGGCGGCGATAGAAATCTATCCGCAGGAATTTGAAGATATTTTCCACGCCGAAACCGGTTTCAAGATAGGGCGCAGCGCCAAAAGGAAGGGTTTCGGCGGGCAAAAGCAGTAAGCCATCCGGTCGAAGTTGGGGATTATTTTTGTCGGTCAGATGTCCGTACATCGCGTTGAACGACAGGGTTTCGCGCCATTTGAGTCGATTGATAAGCGGTATGTGATTCAAAATCAGACCGTTCAGATGTGCGGTGAGAAACAGGTTAGCGTATTCGTCGGCTATAAATTCCATCGGACGCATCGTTGTAAAGGCTTCCGACCGGAGGAACAGCGATTGATTGGTATTCGGAAAAAACAGCAGCGGAAACGGCGCTTTGTTCCAGATTTTGCCGGTCGCGCCGAGCAGCGTGATATAAGCGCCGTCGTTGAAATCAAATTGTTTTTCGAGGCGCAATTCGGTATGATGACAGGGGGAAAATTTGCTTATACGATAGCCGCCGCTTTGGTGCAACAGCGTCAGCATCGGCAGAAATTGCAGCTTGACGCCGAGCGACAAGGTTTCCAAGGCGCTCAACGGGGAGGCGTCGTCGGCGCGTTGATAGCGCAAATCGCCCGCCGCTCGATAACGCGCATGTCGAATCCACAAGTCGGCTGCCAAGCGTTTTGTCCAAGTGTCGGCATAGTGAAATTCGGTTTTTCGGAAGTATTGCATCTGTGTTTCGCGAACGCCCGGACGCAAAGCCGTAAAAAGATTGTTGTCGCTGATTTCGCCCGGAACGGCAAGGTCGTATTCGTGCAATAAGGAGTATTTATCGACGCGCAATTGCAGTTGGTACTTGAATTGTCGATCGCGCCATCCGTAAGCGACTGCCGCGTCTGCCGACCACAAGCGGCTCATACGCGGCGTCGTCTTGCCACCGATCCGCCAGCGCGATCCTTCCACCGGATTGTAGCTGTAAAGCGACGTAACCGGTCCGAAATCGAAACGGCTCTGCATCCGGTTAAAGCGGGTCGGGATGTAATCGGTCAGCGCGATTTCCATCGGCTTGACCAACATACGATATGCCGACGAGTGTTGCAACAGCAGCACGACCACATCCACCTGCGATTCTTGCCGGTTCAATGGCTGATGCCGATATTGTTCCGAAAAACGTTGCGCAGCCATCGGCATAAGGTGCGAAGGAGGGTCTAATGTTTTGACACTCCGCCACCAATGCGCCTGCACCGGCACAATGCCTTGCAGCCTTATATCGGCATAGATTTCTTCCGTATTTTGGCGCTGTTGCCAATAGATTTTTTTCACATGATCGATGTTTAACTCGCCGACGCTTTGCATCGTGATTTGTCGGATGAGGCTGTCGGGCGTCATCAACACATTGCCGACAAAGCCGCCGGAGCTTCTTCTTGCAGGAGAAAACGAATATTTCAGCAGTCGGGTTCCGTCTATCTCTATCGTATCGGTATAATAATCATAGACTTGTCGATTCCACGACAGCGGATTGACAAAGGTTTTTTTCATCAGTTTGAACGTGGATCCCGACAGATCGACATGCCGAAACATCAGATCCAATGCGGCAGACAAATCGCCGTCGGCGTCCAAAGAGTTGTCGAGACCGGTAAATCGCCGCGCGATCAACTTGTCGTTCGCGTAAAATTTTTCGCGCAAAGACACTGTCAGCATCGGTTGCCGGTCATATTGGGACGAATCGATGTGATGGATCAAAAACGGATACTGATAGAGCCAGTGATTTTGTTGCAAATCAGGCGGAAAAGGCGCTATGGAGAATGTCAGTTTCTCGTAAGTTTCCGTCGCTGCATCTTGAGCGAAAAGCATCGACGGAGCGACGAAAAAACATAAACAAACTGCACAAATTTGTCGTACCCGTATCACATCAGTCTATCAATCGTTGGGTGATGTCGTTGTAGGCGTCGATACGGCGGTCGCGCAGGAAGGGCCACCAGCGGCGGACGACTTCCGAACGGTGCAAATTGATTTCCGTAATCAGATTTGCCTCGCCTGTATCGGAGGCTATTTCGAGCATTTCGCCTTGGGGTCCTGCCACAAAACTGCTGCCCCAGAAAGTAATTCCGCGTGTTTGTCCCGACGGGTCGGCTTCGTAGCCGACGCGATTGACGGCGATGAGATTGAGTCCGTTATAGATGGCGTGTCCGCGTTGTGCGGTGAGCCAAGCATCGTGTTGGCGTGCCTGTTCTTCCGACGAATCCATGGCTTCCCAGCCGATAGCCGTTGGGTAGATCAGCAATTCGGCGCCTGCGAGCGTCATCAGGCGGGCGGCTTCGGGATACCATTGATCCCAGCAGACCAGTACGCCCAATTTTCCGAGCGAGGTCGATATCGGTTTGAATCCCAAATCCCCCGGCGTGAAATAAAATTTCTCGTAGTATGCGGGGTCGTCGGGGATGTGCATTTTGCGATAACATCCGGCGATATTGCCGTCGCGTTCAATCACGACCGCCGTATTGTGATAGAGTCCGGCAGTGCGTTTTTCAAATAAGGATAAGACCAGCACTACCCCCAATTCCTGCGCCAACATTCCGAAGATATGCGTAGAGCGACCGGGGATGGTTTCTGCCAAGTCGAACATTTGCGGATCTTCCGTTTGACAGAAATAGAGGCTGTTATGCAATTCGGGCAAGATGATCAGTTCTGCTCCCTGTCCGGCGCAATAGCGAATGTTACGAAACAGCTTACTGATATTGTCCTGCACATCGTCGGTGTTGGACTGCTGAATCAACGCCACTTTGACATTATTGACCGTCATATCGCTCATTCGGTTATTTCGTGAAACAGCATTGAGGCGTTGATCGGCTTGAACTGTTTTTCCGTTGAAAGCCGGAGAGAGACATGTCCGTCTCCCCAGTTAGAGGGCCAGCCGCCGATGATATTTCCCAAAAAGACGACAGTAATGGAATGTAAGCCTTTTTCCAAAGCTACCGAACTGTCGTGGCGGGAATAGCGTTTGATTTCGCCGAAATTGTCAATCAGCAGTTTGCCGTCGATATAGACTGCATCGTTGTCGGACGAAACATAATAGACGCCTGTTTCGGCTACTTTCACATAGCCGCTGGCAATGGCTGCGTAGGGTTTCAGATTGCGCATCGAATTGGTACTCGGCTCGACGCGGCTCAAAGCTCTGAAATCGCGTATCATTCGCGGCTCGTTCCATTGGGCTTCTTTCAGCGATGCAATATCGGGAAATTCTCCGTAAGCCACCATCATTTCGATGCCGTCGCGGATAGCTTCCGGCGTTTTGGCGGGCGCTATGCGTTGTTTGTCTATCACAATGGTGCGGGTCGGACTCATCTTTCCCCAAGGCAAGACAGAGCGAATTTTCAAAGTATCGCTCGTCATAAATTTCAGTGGGCGTTCATATTCGGTCGATTGCGGAGTCGGTTCCGAGCCGTCGGTCGTATAGACCATTTTGATGGGGCGCGTCGTTTTGAAAGTCAATAATGCACGATCGATGAAGGCTACAAAATCACAAGAGCCGTCGGGCTGTTCGGGCTGCGGAATATGATAATTGATCTTGTGTTTGTCTAAACGCGGCAAAGCATTGTTGAGCCGGTCGAGAAAATCATCGTAATCTTTGTCTTCCAAAGGCGTCCAAGCGATTTCCGACAGCGCAAGGATACGCGGATAGATGCGGTATTCCGTTACGTCGGTGTTGTAAAGATATTCCGACCATGCATTGCATTGTACGCCGATGATGTGTTGCGCTTTGCCCATCTGCACCAAAGTATCGGGAATCGGATTGTAGTCATAAACTTTCGACAGCAGCGTATAACCGCCGATAGCTACCGGCTCGATTTTCGGATCGCCCTGATAGGCATCGATATACATACCGTTGTAGCTCGAAGTCATAATCGCATCGTGCGACATAGCTGCGGCGGCGATACCGCCTTTTTCGCCACGCCACGACATCACGGTAGCCGAAGGCGCCAGTCCACCTTCCAAGATTTCGTCCCAACCGATGATTTTTTTGCCATAGCCTGCCAAAAATTTTTCTATCCGGCTCACGAAGTAGCTCTGCAAACGTTCTTCGGCGCTGTGTCCGTCAGCCGCTTCCAAATGTTCGTCTTTGATGCGTTGTTGACAGAGCGGGCATTTTTTCCATTCGGTTTTCGGGGCTTCATCACCGCCGATATGGATATATTTCGATGGGAAAAGCGGAATCACTTCTTTGAAGACATTTTCCAAAAATTCAAAGGTAGATTCTTTTCCGGCGCACATCACAATATCTTCGACGCCCCAAACCAAACGCGGGGTGGTCGGTTCGGCGCGGCACGACAATTCGGGATAAGCCGCGATAGCAGCCAGCTCATGCCCCGGCAATTCGATTTCGGGGATCACCGTGATAAAGCGTTCTGCGGCATAGGCAACGATTTCTCGGATGTCTTCCTGCGTATAAAAACCTTCGCTGTTATTGCTTTTAGAGCCGATTTCGGTCAGTCGCGGATAGCGTTTGATTTCGATACGCCAGCCCTGATCGTCGGTCAGATGCCAGTGCAGGCGATTGATTTTAAAGAGCGCCAAAACGTCGATCTGTTTCTTGACAAAATCTTTCGGAACAAAATGCCGACAAGGGTCTAACATCAGCCCGCGATAGCCAAAACGCGGTTCGTCGCGCACCAACACTGCCGGAGCCGTCCAAGCGCGGGCAACAATCGTCGGACTTTCGATGTCGGGCGGCAAGAGTTGCATAAACGATTGCATCCCGTAGAACAAACCTTGCGGCGTGCTTGCCGTAACGATCACCTGATTGGATTTCACCTCAAGGAGATAACCTTCGGCATTGTTCACGGCTTGCGCATCTGTCAGCAGATAGATGGCTGTGTGTTTGTCTTCCGCCGCGACAGGCAAAGCGTAGCCGGTTGCCGCACTCATTTTCGCAGCAAAAAAAGCTGCCACCGTTTGTCCTTCCGGCGTATTGGCATAAAATTTTGCGGTCGGCGTCAGGTTGAATTTTCCTTCCTTGACTTCCAAATGTTTGGGCGCCGGAATAATTTGTACTTTCTGCGCTGCCTGCAAAGCAAAACTTGTCAGCGCAATCATCATCATGAAGAGCTTAATTCTGTTTTTCATATCTTTTAATTAATTAATTTATTGATAATGGGGATTCGAGATAACACTTTTTGAATGGCGGTCAGATCTTCCGGAATTTGCAGGTCTTCGTCTGTCAGATAGCCGGTAGATTTGAGAATTTCGACGGCTCGCGGCAAATCGCTTTCACGCACCTGCAATTTAACGCCGCCAATCGCTGCCGATGCAAAGGGATGCACCTGCGCCGTCAGTTCGTCAGCCGCGAAACATTCGATACTTTCCGATTCGAGACGTCCGCGCACGATAGCCATATCGGCAGGATAAGTAAAAGTCAATACCGTAATCCAATGATTATTTGGCATAATGATAAAGATTTAAATTGAATTATCGGCACAAAAGTAATACTTTTTCGACAAATTGTATCGTTTTTTTTGGAAAATCATAAAATTATTATGTGATTTTTTTCTACCTTTGCACTTTCAAATAGAACAAAAAATCATTTATAAAAATTTCAAATCAATGGAAAATATGTTTAGTGTAGCCGGAAAAGTCGCCGTCATCACCGGCGCGGGAGGTGTTCTGGGCGGAAGCATTGCCAAAAGTCTCTCAAAAGCAGGCGCGAAAATCGCCGTGTTAGACATCCGTCAAGAAAATCTTGATCAGCGTGTAAGCGAACTGAAAGCCGCCGGAGGCGATGCTATCGGATTTATATGCAATGTCTTGGATATGAACAGTCTGAAATCGACTGCCGAAAAAATCGTCGCCGAATGGAAAAAAATCGACATCCTTGTCAATTGTGCAGGCGGCAATATTCCGGGAGCGACTTTGGCGCCCGAACAAACCGTTTTCGATATGAAAATCGAAGACTGGGAAAAAGTTACCAACCTGAATCAAAACGGAACAGTATATCCCTGTTTGGCTTTCGGCGAAATCATGGCAAAACAAAAAACAGGCAACATCATCAATATCTCGTCGATGGCGACCTACTCGGCGCTGACTCGCGTACCCGGTTATTCGGTCGCCAAAACAGGCATCAATATTTTCACCAAATGGCTGGCTACCGAAATGGCGCTCAAATTCGGCGACCATATCCATGTCAATGCCATTGCCCCCGGTTTCTTTATCGGCGACCAGAACCGCGCGGTGCTTATCAACCCCGACGGCTCGCTGACCGACCGCAGCAAAAAAGTATTGGCAAAAACGCCGATGGGACGCTTCGGCGACATCTCCGAACTGAACGGCGCCGTCCAATTCCTGTGTTCCGACGCTGCAAGTTTCATTACCGGCGCCATCTTGCCTGTCGACGGCGGATTCAGTGCCTACAGCGGCGTGTAGCTCCCTATATCAACATAACATTATAAATTTTAAAATATGACTTTGTTAGACAGTATTATTCTGCGGGCAAAAACGCTGCAAAAGCGGATTGTCTTGCCCGAAGGGACGGAAGAACGCACCTTGCGTGCCGCCGACCGTCTGCTCGCCGATGGCGTTGCCAAAATCATTTTGATCGGCAATCCCACAGAAATTCAAACCCTCGCCTCGCAATACAACTTGCCACATATCCGGCAGGCAACGATAGTTGATCCGGTGCAACACGACAAAAAAACTGCTTACGCACAGCTGTTAGCCGAACTCCGCAAAAGCAAAGGGATGACGCTCGAACAGGCAGAAAAACTTATCGAAGATCCGCTTTATTTGGCTTGTATGATGATCAAAGCCGGAGACGCCGACGGCGAAATTGCCGGCGCCCGCAATACGACCGGCGACGTTTTGCGTCCGGCATTGCAAATCATCAAAACGGCTCCGGGCATCAGCGTAGTTTCCGGCGCATTCCTGATGTTTGTGCAAGACAAAGCTTATGGCGAAGACGGCGTGCTGGTCTTTGCCGATTGCGCCGTTATGCCCAACCCGACGGCACAAGAATTGGCAGAAATAGCCGTAGCGACCGCACAAACCGCCCGCTCGTTGGTCGGCGTCGAACCGCGCGTCGCCATGTTGAGTTTCTCGACGAAAGGCAGCGCCAAACACGAATTGGTCGATAAAGTGGTGGAAGCCACCCGCTTGGCAAAAACAATGGCTCCCGACTTGGAAATCGACGGCGAACTGCAAGCCGACGCAGCTTTGGTGCCTTTCGTAGGCAACAGCAAAGCCCCGAACAGTCCGGTAGCAGGTCGCGCCAACGTCTTGGTCTTCCCCAATTTGGAATGTGGAAACATCGCTTACAAACTCGTGCAACGGCTGGGAAACGCCGAAGCCATCGGACCTGTCTTGCAAGGAATGGCGGCTCCGGTCAACGACCTGTCGCGGGGGTGCTCGGCAAATGATATTTATAATATGGTCGCCATCTGCGCCAATCAATCAAATAAATAAATTATGGAATCCATAGAAGCATTTGGACTGTCGTCTAAAAACAAACAAAAATCGCTGTTTTCAAAAATCGGCGTAGTCGGCGCAGGACGCGACGGACGAAACATCATCCGGCTGACCTCCTCCGCCGGATTGGAAGTGTTTTTTGTCGAAGTCAATCAAGAACGCATCGATTTTGCCTTTGAACGCATCAGCGAAGGTTTAGACAGCCGCATCGAAAACTGGGGCTTGACGCCGGGAGAGAAAAAAGCCATCCTCGGACGTATTCACGGCTCCACCGATTATAAATCGCTGAAAGACTGCGACTTCGTCATCGAATGTATCCGCTACGACAATGCCACCGGCGAACGTAGCCTCCACCTTCGTAAAGAAGCATTCAAACAAATCGAACAGGTCGTAGCGCCCGAAGCCATCATCGCCACCAATGCTACAACGGTGATTATCAGCGAATTGGCATCTGCATTGCAACACAAAGAACGTTGCGTCAGCCTGCATTTTCCAATAGCGCATCCCGACGCGCGTATCCTCGAAATCGTCAAAAGTATCTACACTTCGGAAGAAGTCTATAACAAAGTCTTGCTGTTTGCCAAACTGATCAAATACGAAACCATCGCCGTTCACGAAAGCAATGGCTTGGTCAGTATGCGAGCCTTCACCGTGCTGCTGAACGAAGCCTGCCAAATGGTGCTGGAAAATGTTTCGAGCATGGAAAGCATCGACCGGCTGACAGAAGTCGTCTTCGGTATGCGCAACGGCATTTTCAAGATGGCAGATACTATCGGCATCGAAAAAATTGTGCCGCTGATGGAAGACATGTTCAACGAATACGGCGACAAAAAATACAAACCATCGCCCTTGTTGTGGCGCCTCTATCGCACCCAACAGCTGGGGACACGCACCGAAAAAGGTTTCTTCATCTACAACGACAAAGGGAAAGTAACAGGCGTCAATAATTTATAAATTGCAACAAATCACATGAAAATATTAGTATTAAACTGCGGCAGCTCCTCTATCAAATACAAACTGTTGGACACCGACAAAAAAGAAACGCTGGCGCAAGGCGGCGTCGAAAAAATCGGGCTGACCGGCTCTTTCCTCAAACTCACGCTACCCAACGGCGAAAAAGTCGTTTTAGAAGGCGAAATTTTGGAGCATCAACTCGGTATCGAATATATTTTAGGCGTCATCACCAGCAAAAAATACGGCTGCATCAGCTCGCTGTCGGAAATTGACGCGGTCGGACATCGCGTCGTTCACGGCGGCGAAAAATTCAATTCGAGCGTCATTATTACCGACGAAGTAATACAGAAAATCATAGAATGTATCGACCTCGCACCCCTGCACAACCCGCCCAATCTGAACGGTATCTATGCCGTGCGCGAACTGATGCCCAATGTTCCGCAGGTCGGCGTTTTCGATACGGCTTTTCATCAGACAATGCCCGATTATGCATATATGTACGGTTTGCCTCACTCACTTTATGAAAAATACGCCATTCGTCGCTACGGATTTCACGGCACCAGCCACCGCTATGTTTCCCGACGCGCCTGCGATTTTTTGCAAATTCCTTACGAACAACAGCGCATCATCACTTGCCATATCGGTAACGGAGCCTCTGTCGCCGCCATCAAAAACGGTAAATCTGTGGATACCTCAATGGGAATGACGCCCGTCGAAGGCTTGCTGATGGGTACGCGCAGTGGCGATGTGGATGCCGGAGTGCTGACTTATATTATGGAAAAAGAAAACGTCGGCGCAGCAGCCATTTCGACCATCGTCAATAAATACAGCGGAATGTTAGGCGCATCGGGCGTCTCGTCGGATATGCGCGAAATAGAAGCAGCCATCAAGGACGGCAACGAAAAAGCTGTTTTGGCGATGAAAATGTATAACTACCGCATTAAAAAATACATCGGCGCATATTCCGCTGCTTTGGGCGGCGTGGATGTGTTAGTCTTCACCGGCGGCGTCGGCGAAAATCAGATTACTACCCGCAAAAACGTCTGCGAAGGCTTGGAATTTATGGGCATCCGCATCAATGACGAAGCCAATCAAAGTCGCGGCGAAGAACAGCTGATCAGCGACAAAGAAGCGCCGGTCAAAGTGGTAGTGATCCCGACCGACGAAGAATATATGATCGCGATGGATACGGTAAATCTGCTAAAAAAATAAAAATGAAAGATTTTTCGACCTTTTTGGTTGAATATTAGACATTCAACCGCAGAAAAACCCCTACCTTTGCAGCTCGAATACTTATGCTTGAAAAACAATGAAACAAAATTATCGTTATATCAGCTTATCAATGGTGTTTTTTAGCTTTGTCTGTCTTTACGGACAACAGCAGCAGTTGACCAATATTCCATCCATGTATATCACTACAACTAACGGACAGAATATTAACAGTAAAACAACTTGGGTAGCCG
>JAISUM010000076.1 GCA_031272095.1 Candidatus Symbiothrix sp.
CGCCTTGCTCCTCCGGTCGTTTTCAGCCTCGAACAGGCGCTCGAATACATCAAGGAAGACGAATATGTCGAACTGACGCCGAAAGCGATTAGGCTGCGGAAAATTATTCTCGACGAGAACGAGAGGAAACGAGTGGCGAAGAAGTAAAACTTACTTATTTAGATTTTGTCTAAATATTAGTTTTAAGAGAAAAAGCAATCATACTTTATTCAAAGCCTATTTTAATAGCCTAAAACGGCGATATTATAATTACATGTTTTTTAACATACTGAAAATCAATGGATTATTAAGTAGCTAAAAAACAAAGAATTAGAAAAAAACGAAAAAAGCAAGCGAATCAGACTTTTTTTTTCGATTTTTTTTTGCGAACTTCGCGGTCTAAAAAAACATAAAAGAATTGGGAACACATAGTCAAATATGGAATGAAAGTTTAAGGATTATCCGCGATAATATCTCGGAAGGTGCATACAACACTTGGTTTTCACCTATTATCCCGCTACAATTTGCCAATAATGATTTTACAATTCAAGTACCCAGTCCGTTTTTCTATGAATATATAGAAGAACATTATGCGGATCTGATTTACAGAACATTGATGCGTGTAACAGGGGAAAAAATTGCTTTGAGTTATAAAGTCATTGTGGATGATACTGATTATAAAGCCGGACATACAACTTTGCCCAGCGAACACACTGTGTCGTTGGACGTCAATAAACAAGCTGCCACCGGACTTAATCAGGCTCCTAACGACTTGTACCCTCCATCTATACAGGATTGGCGTCCGAATTTGAACCCCAAACTCAATTTCAACAACTTCTTTGAAGGACCCAGTAATGAAGTGGCGCGGTCGATCGCGATGAAAATCAGCGAAGACCCGACCGGCAAAAATTTCAATCCCTGTTTTATCTTCGGATGTTCGGGCGTTGGCAAAACCCACCTCTGCCACGCCATAGGCAACCGCATCGTCGAAATGTATCCGCAAAAGAAAGTCTTGTATATCTCGGCTCACCTGTTTGAAGTCCAATTTACGGATGCGCGGAAAAAAAATACACACAACGAATTTGTACATTTTTATCAAGGCGTCGATGTGCTGATTTTAGACGACATTCACGAATTGGCAGGAAAAGAAAAGACGCAACAAGCTTATTTTCACATCTTTAATCATCTGAAACTGATCGACAAACAGTTGATTTTGACCGCCGATACTGCGCCCGCCTACATCGAAGGTTTGGAAGAACGCATCGTCAGCCGTCTGCAATGGGGCGCCACATTAGAAATGAAAAAGCCGGATTTGGAACTGCGTAAAAAGATTTTGAGAAACAAAATCAAACAGGACGGCTACAATATTTCCGAAGAAATTGTGGATTATATTGCCACCAACGTAACCGACCACGCACGCGATTTGGAAGGCGTCATCACCTCTCTGGCTGCCCACGCCGTCGTCTATAATCTGAAAGAAATTGATTTGAATTTGGCAAAACAAATTGTCGGTCGCACCGTCAAACAGAAAAAACGCCAGATCACCATCGAAAACATTCAAAATGTAGTCAGCCAGTATTTTCAGATTACGCCGGAAGATATTCATTCCGCATCACGCAAACGCGAAATCGTGCAGGCACGTCAACTCATTATGTTCCTGGCAAAAAAATATACGCACCATTCCTGCGAACATATCGGTAGAATGGTAGGCAAACGCGACCACGCGACCGTTACGCACGCCATCAAGACGATAGAAAACAGCCTGCAATTCCAAAAAGGATTCACTTCCACGATGAACGATCTGGAAACACTGTTGATGAAGTGATTTCATCAGATGCAGGTTAAAAAGTAAAAAACTATCATAATAATACCATCAAATACAATGATTTGGAATGAAACAATGGAGTGTATGAGCCGCGACAAGATGCGACAAGTGCAAAGTGAACGCCTGAAAAAAACGGTAGAACGAGTGTATCATAATTGCGAACCCTATCGCAAAAGAATGCAGGAGCAAGGCGTTTCTCCTGCCGATATTCGGACGCTCGACGATATTGTCAAACTGCCGTTTACGTCGAAAAAAGATTTACGCGATTTTTATCCTTTCGGATTGTTGAGCAGTCCGATGTCGGAAATTGTACGTCTGCAAGCCTCGTCGGGGACGACCGGAAAGCCTATTGTCGTCGGTTACACCCGCAACGATTTGGCTATCTGGGGCGAAGTGGGAGCGCGATGTTTCACCGCTTACGGTCTGGGAAAACAGGATGTGGTGCAAGTTTCTTACGGCTACGGCTTATTTACCGGCGGTCTGGGGGCGCATTGCGCAGTGGAAACCATTGGCGGAACGGTAATTCCGATGTCGAGCGGCAATACGGAAAAACAAATTATGCTGATGCACGATTTCGGCGCGGTCGGTTTGGCTTGTACGCCCTCTTATGCGCTCTATCTTGCCGATGCGATGAAAGATTCGGGATATTCCCGCGAAGAATTTAAACTGAAAATCGGAGCATTCGGAGCAGAACCATGGACAGAGGGAATGCGCAAGGAACTTGAAGAAAAGCTCGGCATCAAGGCTTATGATATTTATGGCTTAACGGAAATCATCGGACCGGGCGTTGGACACGAATGTGCCTTCCAGAACGGTACGCACCTGCACGAAGACCATTTTTTCCCCGAAATTGTCAATCCCGAAACCGGCGAACCGATGGCTCCCGGCGAATACGGTGAATTGGTTTTCTCGACGATCACCAAAGACGGTATGCCCTTGCTGCGATTCCGCACCCGCGATTTGACACGCCTGATCTACGAGCCCTGCGAATGTGGGCGTACCACCGTGCGCATGGACAGAATTTTAGGTCGTTGCGACGATATGTTGATCATTCGCGGTGTCAATGTCTTCCCGTCGCAAGTCGAATCGGTGATCTGCGAATTGCCCGAACTCGAGCCACATTATTTCATCAATGTGGACAGAATTAATAATTTGGATACGTTTGAAGTATTGGTCGAAGTGAAAGAAGAATTTTATACCGACGAGGTCAGCAAATTGCTCGACCTGCGCAAACGCATTGTCCATCGCCTGCAAAGCGTGATCGGACTGTCGCCGGACGTAAAATTGGTGGAACCGCGCAGCATCGAACGCAGTCAAGGCAAAGCCAAACGTGTCAATGATAAACGCAAATTTAAGTAATAACCCTCATTATTCATTGAAAGTTATGTTAATCAAGCAGTTATCCGTATTTTTAGAAAACAAAAAAGGGCGATTCACCGAAATTGCCTCGATATTAGGCGCCGCCAATATCAATATGACAGCTTTCACAGTTGCCGAAAATTCCGATTTCGGGATTCTTCGTATGATTGTTTCCGACCCTGAAAAAGCGCGGTCGGTATTGAAAGAAAATCGTTATGCGGTCAATGTTACCGACGTCGTTTGTGTTGAATGTCCGAATCAACCCGGGTCGCTGGCAAAAATCATGTCGGTCATCACCGGCGCAGACATTTTCATCGAATATATGTATGCTTTTTCGACCGGAGAGAAAGCTTTGGTCATTTTGCGCCCCAATGATTTGACAAAAACGCTGACCGTTTTGCAAGACAATCAGGTCGGTTTGGTAAAGGCATGCGACTTGCTCAAACATTAAACGCATCGTGATAGAAGCACAGTTGCGCTGATGAAGATAGCTGTGCTTTCAAACGTTTTTTCGCGTCGTAAGCTGCCGTCGGGTGCGTATCATAAGCCGAAATCCACTCGTTGGACACATGTGCGCGGGTAGGAATGACGTCGCCTGCAAACACAAGGCTAATGTTGTCGGTCTTTATATGCGAAACGATTTGACCTGCGGTGTGTCCATCGTAAAGTTCCAAACGCAAATCATCGTCTATCGCAGTTGTAGCATCTATCAGATGTAACAATCCGGCGTCGGCAACGGGCAACATATCATCTGCGCGATACGAATCACGTTCCAATGGATGCGGGTGTAAATAATTGTGCCACTGCTGCACCGAAACCCAATGTCGCGCTTTCGGAAAAGTCGGGCATAAAGCGCCCGAAGCGTCGCGATAAGTACAACCGCCGCAATGGTCGAAATGCAAATGCGACAAGACTACGTCGCTCACCTCGTCCGGCTCAAAGCCTTGCGCTTGCACCAACATTGCGATGTCCTGCGTGTCGTGAAAACGATAATACGACAATTTTCCCAACTCACGGATACCCACGCCGGTATCCAGCACCACCACACGCCGCTCGTTCCATGCCAGCAGGCAATTCATCGCCAGCCGACAACAATTATCTGCTTCGGAAGGGTATTTTCGCATCCAAGCACGTTTGGGAATGGCGCCGAACATCGCGCCACCGTCGGCATAAAAGTAGCCGGTTTTTAATAATTTATACTGCATAATTGACTTATGTCTAATGTTATTTCCTGATTATTTTGTACTTTTGCGCAAAATTACAACAATAATTTGTCATGGCAAACAATATTTTGATTACAGGTTCACGCGGACAGTTGGGCAGCGAATTGTCGGAACTCTTCGGAAAGTACCCCGATTATCGTTTTTTTGCTACCGATATTGCGGAATTGGATTTAACGGATAAGTCTGCTATTCAGCGTTTTATAGAAGAAAACAGGATTGATTTTATCGTGAATTGCGCCGCTTATACGGCTGTGGATAAAGCAGAAGACGATGTGGATTTGTGTTATAAAATTAATCGCGACGCTGTCCGTAATTTGGCGGAAGCGGCACAAGGACGGGCTTGCATCATCCATGTTTCGACGGATTATGTGTTCGATGGGAAAAACGATCGTCCTTATTTAGAATCCGATCCGACCGATCCGCAATCGGTTTACGGCGCCAGCAAACGGGCAGGCGAAGAAATTTTAACCACGCTTTGTCCCGAAAGCAGTATCATCATCCGGACGGCATGGCTGTATTCGATCTATGGCAATAATTTTGTGAAAACGATGATTCGGTTGGGCAAAGAACGCAGCGAGCTGAATGTGGTTGCCGATCAGCAAGGTACGCCGACTTATGCCGCAGATTTGGCACAGGCGATTATGCAGATCATCGACTACACGATCCGTCGACAAGTTTTTCATGCGGGCATTTATCATTTCACCGATGAAGGAGCGACCAACTGGTTTGAATTTACCCGCGAAATCCACCGTTTGGCAGGCGTCAGCGCTTGCGTTGTGCATCCGATCCCGACGGCGCAGTATCCGACAAAAGCCACGCGCCCGATGTACAGCATCTTAGATAAAACCAAAATCAAACAAACATTCGGCATCGACATTCCCGATTGGAAAACGAGTTTGAAAACCTGTATTCAGCTTTTAAATCTATGAAAATTGCGGCTTTGGTATCGGGCGGAGTGGACAGTTCGGTCGCTGTTCAGCAGTTGAAAGAAGCCGGATATACCCCCGACATCTACTATATCCGCATCGGCATGGAGGACAAGGACGGCTATATCGACTGCCCCGCCGAAGAAGATATAGAAATCACCACTTTTATCGCCCGCAAATATGGCTGCCCGATGGAGATTGTTTCGTTGCACGAAGAATATTGGGAAAGCGTAGTCAGTTACACGATTGATGCAGTGCGACGCGGTTTGACGCCCAACCCCGATATGATGTGCAACAAGCTGATCAAATTCGGCGTTTTTGAACAAAAATGGGGACATCATTACGACAAAATAGCCACCGGACACTATGCCACAACTACCGAAATCGACGGCAAAACTTATCTCTCAACCGCCGCCGATAAGGTCAAAGATCAGACTTATTTTTTAGGGCAAGTCGATTATTTGCAAATTTCCAAACTGATGTTTCCCATCGGGCATCTGCAGAAATCGGAAGTTCGCAAGATTGCCGCCGCCGACAACCTGCCGAGTGCGATGCGCAAAGACAGTCAAGGCATCTGTTTTCTTGGGAAAATCAATTACAACGACTTTATCAGACGCTATCTCGGTGAACGGCGCGGCAAAATCATCGAATTTGAAACCGGTAAAATATTAGGCGAACATCGTGGCTACTGGTTTCATACCATCGGACAACGCAAGGGGCTGTATCTCAGCGGCGGACCTTGGTTTGTCGTCAAAAAAAACATCGAAGAAAACATTATTTATGTTTCCAACGGCTACGATCCCGATACGCAATACGGCAAAACCGTTCACCTGCAAGGCTTTCATTTTATCACGGAAGACCTCTGGGGCGATTTCAGCGACACGAAAGAGATCGCTTTCAAAATCCGTCATACGCCCGAATTTACTTTCGGAACGATCAGAAAAACCGGCGATATTTACAGCATTGCATCCGAAGAGCGCATACAGGGCATCGCGTCGGGACAATTCGGTGTGGTCTATGATCGCGGCTGCCATCTCTGTCTTGGTAGCGGCGTGATTTTGGAAAATTAAAAAATATTTCCTACCTTTGTCGCCATAACCAAATAAAATCATCAACTAAAAAACTGAAACTTATGGAAACCCTGTTGCATTACGTCTGGAAATATCGTTTGTTCGATTCGGAACAAGCTTTAACTACCGACGGTACAAGTTTGGAAATCATCGATCCGGGTACTTCTAACACCGACGCCGGTCCCGATTTTTTCAATGCTAAAATCAAATTGAACGGAAAATTGTGGGCAGGCAATGTCGAAATTCACACGGCGGCAAATGACTGGTATCGCCACCGACACGACCGCAACAAAGCCTACAATTCGGTGATTTTGCATGTCGTCGAACAGGCAGAAGAAACTGCCGTCGCCGACGAATCGGGACGTGTGATCCCGCAATGGCAAATGCCTGTGCCACAGCATGTTCGCGATAATTATGCCTATCTGCTCCAACGCGATCAGCCGATTTCTTGCCTGCCTCGTGCGCACGAAATCTCGGCGATTTATTGGAACGATTGGAAAAACGCCCTCACCGTCGAACGCTTGGAACGCAAAACACAGACTATCGTGCAACTCTTGCAAGAACATCAAAACGATTGGAACGAAGTTTTTTACATCACGCTCGCCCGCAATTTCGGATTCGGCATCAACAACGACGCTTTTGAACGTTTGGCAAAAAGTCTGCCCTTGAAATATATTCGCAAACATGCGAACAATCAGGCACAAGTCGAAGCCCTGTTTCTGGGACAAGCCGGTCTGTTGGACGAGACCGATATTGAAGACGAATATTACCTGATTTTGCAACGCGAATATCAGTTTTTAAGCCAAAAATACGGCTTACAGCCATTAGACGCCTCAATTTTCAGAAGTCTGCGGATTCGCCCCGGCAATTTTCCGCACATCAAATTGGTGCAGTTAGCCGGATTTATCGGCAATCAGCAGAGCATTTTTTCCAAGATATTGAAAGTGTCGGGCGTGCATGACTTGCAGCAACTGTTCTTTTCCAATGTCAGCGCTTATTGGGAAACGCATTATCACTTTCACAAATCGTCGGTTGCCCGCAAAAAGGGATTGAGCATGTCGGCAATCAACATTATATTGATCAATACGGTGGCGCCGATCCTGTTTGCCTACGGAAAATGCAAAGAACAAGAATCGCGGCTGCAACAAGCATTGTCGCTGCTCGAAAATCTTCCGGCAGAACAAAATCACATCATCACCTCCTTTTCAAAATATGGTGTAAAAGCAGAGAATGCAGCTGACAGTCAGGCGCTTATCCAGCTAAAAACGAAGTATTGCGATCTGAAAAAGTGCATCTATTGCCGCATTGGGCATCGTTTGCTTAAAATGGCTTGAAACCCATAATCCGGCGTACTTCGCGCAAGGTGCGTCCGGCACTTTCACGCGCTTTTTCGGCGCCTTCGGTCGTAACGCGGCGCAAATAGGCGTCGTCGTTTTTGATATCGTTGATGCGTTCGCGAATGGGGTTGGTTACACGGATAATGTCTTCGGCAAGCTGTTTTTTCAAGTTGCCATACCAGCGCTGTTCGCCTCGATTCCACAAATCGTCGTAGTATGCGACCACTTCCGGCGACGAAACCACGCGCAGGATGGTGAAAAGATTTTCGATATAATCGGGTTTGGGCGTGTTTTCGCCTTCGGGACCATTGTCGGTCAGTGCGCCCTTGACTTTTTTCTCTATCATTTTCGGTTCATCGTTCAGATAGATGCAGTTGCCTTCCGATTTGCCCATTTTGCCGCTACCGTCCAAGCCCGGAATTTTGATCAATTCCTGCCCGAAAATATACGCGGTAGGCAGTTTGAAATACTCGACACCGTATTTATGATTGAAACGGTTGGCATAGTTGCGCGTCATTTCGAGATGCTGCTCCTGATCTTTCCCGACCGGCACATAATCGGCATTATGAATCAGAATATCCGTTGCCATCAGGACGGGATAAGTCAGCAGACCAGCATTGACATTGTTCGGATTTTGCCGCGCTTTTTCTTTGAATGACACTGTCTTTTCCAATTCGCCGAGATAGGCGTGCATATTCAGCAGCAGGTAGAGTTCGGCAATCTCGGGTATATCGCTCTGAATATAAATCGTCGCCTTTTCGGGATCGAGACCGCACGCCAAATATTCCGACAAGACATTTCGCACATTGACGTGCAACATCGCAGGATCGGGATGCGTAGTCAGCGAATGCCAATCGGCAATAAAGAAAAAGCACCGATGTTCTTCCTGCATTTTCAGAAAATTAACCAATGCGCCGTAATAATTACCCAAATGTAAATTGCCCGTCGGGCGGATACCACTTAAAACTGTCTTCATTGTTGCTTATAAATTTTCGTGCAAAAGTACAGCTATTAAATGACAAAAACAAGGATTGGGGGAGAAAAACTCTTTATATCACAAAATTTTCAACGCTATCGCCGCACACGCCTCCGCATCCGCCAAGGCGTGATGATGCTGTGTCAAGTCAAAGCCGCAATGCGTTGCAACGGTGTGCAGTTGGTGGTTGGTAATTACGCCGTCTTTCACAATAACCACGCCCACGCTGCAAATGCTGCGGTGCTGATTGGCGGTTTCAAAATCTATGGCTGCAAATGATTTCATATTTTTAATTTTTTGGCAAAGGTACACGGCGCAATCACTTTCACACTGTTGCCATACGAGAGAATTTCCTGCATCAAATCGAAAGTAACATAAAGATTTAGCGATATTCGCAGTTCTTTGTCGTTGTCAATCAGCGTTTTCTGCGAATGATGCAGCGGCAGGGTTTTGATGTAATTGCCCTGAAACGGCGTGAACGACAGCACAATTTCCTGCGGTTGCTCGCTTTCGTCGTTCGGACGGATAATGCCAAAACAGTATTGCAGATATTCGGCAATATTGAAATCTGTATATCCTTCAAAATTAACGTTTAATATCTGCAAATCGGACAAACGGTCGAGGGCGTAAGTTTTGATGCGGTCGTCGTAAGTGTCGCGGGCAAAAAGATACCAGCGATACTTGAACTCTTTTAGCGCCAATGGATTGACTGTGCGCTCGGAAAGATGGTCGCTGTAAAATTTCTGGTACGAAAACGCGATTTGAAGACGGTTCCGAATGGCGTGTAGCAACCCGTAGAAATGCTCGGTGCCGCCCTGTTTTCGGCTGTCGAAACTGATGAAATTCGACAATTTGTCTCTGTTTTTCAGCGCATTAACTAAGTCGAAGGTTTCCAAAAACCGTTTTTCTATGTCGTTCGACAAATCTTCCTTGATATAATAGCAGTTTGTGGCGCGGTCGAATTTGATTGTGATGCCGAAAAG
>JAISUM010000093.1 GCA_031272095.1 Candidatus Symbiothrix sp.
GCGGGAAATTTTCGATAGACAAGCTGCCCGCATCGGCAAACACGCTCGAAATCTCCTACTTCGGCTACGAAACGACCAATGTAGCTGTCGGCGAAAATATCCTCGTCTCGCTGCCGGAAACACAAAACAGAACACTCGACGAAGTGGTGGTTACGGCACTGGGTATTTCGCGGGAAAAGAAAGCGCTGGGATATGCTGTATCTGAAATCGGTGGCGATGAAATGGTGCGTTCAAGAGGTGGCGTTTCTAACCCGATTAATGCCCTGCAAGGCAAAATTTCCGGTCTGCAAATCTCAAGTGGCAGTGGCTCTATGGGCGGTTCGTCAAAAATTTTGATTCGTGGCATTAGTTCTATTTCCGGTAATAATCAACCGCTTTTTGTGGTTGACGGTGTGCCTATCGAAGGTAAAGATTATAACAGCACCGATACACAACGTGGTGCAGGCGGATACGATTACGGAAATCTTATTCAGGACATCAATCCCGATGATATTGAAAATATTTCGGTGTTAAAAGGTCCAAATGCAGCGGCGCTGTACGGTTCTCGTGCCAATAACGGTGTGATTATGATTACGACCAAAAAGGGGAAAATCGACGGCAGTGCAGGCGGCTATGGAGTAACTTTTAATTCTTCGGTAAGTTTTGAAGTTGTCAATAAACTGCCTCAAATGCAAAAACTCTACGGCGGCGGTTACGGCAGTCAGTTTGAAGATGTGGTAATAAACGGACAGATTTACCGTTATCCCGATATGGCAACCGACGAAAGTTGGGGACCGGCATACGACGGACAACCCTTCCTCTCTTGGTATGACCTCGCCAAATGGGAAGCGGGCGGAAAAGTCGGAGATCCCACAACTTCTCTTTGGCAAACGCCCAAAAACGACATTGAATCGTTCTTTGAAACCGGAGTTGCTTTTACGAACAACGTCGCTATATCGCAGGCTACCGACCATTCACAAACACGAATATCTTATACCAACTCCGACTTAAAAGGCTATCTGCCAAACAGTTCGTTGGTTAAGAATATCTTCAACATTTCGGCTTCGACCACAAGCGCCGATAAAAAACTTGAAGTTTTCACCAATGTAAACTATTTCAATTCGCGTGCAAAAGGACGAAGCGAAATCGGTTACGGCGACAACAACGTATTGGTTAAATTCGTACAATGGGGACATCGCGAACTCGATATGAAAGAATCGAAAGATTTGTATAAAATGCCGGACGGAACACAGGCTACGTGGAATCGTAACGCTTGGGACGACCCAACTCCCGCATACAGCAACAACCCCTACTGGTCGCGCTATATGAACGTTCAGAACGATGTACGCAACCGCATTTACGGCAACTTGGGTTTCAGTTACAAAATCCTGCCCGAATTGAAAGTGCAGTTCAAATCGAATCTTGATTTCTTTGTTGATAAACAATACGAACGCAATGCCGTCTATTCGCAAGAACTTTCACACTATCTGGAAATGTCGCGTCAGCAATACGAACTCAACAACGAGTTGTTGCTTATGTTCAACAAAAATCTGACCGACGCTTTTTCACTTGGAGTAAACATTGGAGGCAACGCAATGAAACGCCACTACGAATATGTGTATGGCGAAACAGTCGACGGGCTGACTTTGCCTTTGTTTTATAATCTCAAAAACTCCGTAAATTCGCCAACTGCATACAACTCATTAAGCAGAAAAGCAATCAACTCGCTGTTTGGAAACTTAACTCTCGGATTCAAGAGTACGCTTTATTTAGATGCATCGCTACGTAACGACTGGTCGTCAACGCTTCCAAAAGGTAATAATTCCTATCTCTACCCGGCAGTTACCGGCAGTCTGATTTTCTCCGAACTGCTGAAATCGCAGGAATGGTTGTCATTTGGTAAATTACGCTTGGGATATGCAATGGTAGGTAACGATACTGACCCCTATCAAGTAACCGATATTTACTCCTATTATTCGAGCATTGATGGCGGTTCCTCAACTCCGAGTTATATTGTTTCTACCAGACTTTATAATCCGAACTTAAAACCCGAATCTACAACCTCATTGGAAGCCGGATTGGAAATGAACTTTTTCAACGACCGAGCAGGATTTGAAGTAACGCTTTATTCGTCGGAAACAAAAGATGAAATTATTCCGCTGAGTGTTTCGGGAAGTACCGGATTCTCTACTCGTGTTATCAATGCAGGACTTATCACCAACAAAGGCGTTGAATTGGGCGTCCATGTAACCCCAATTAAAACTAAAAATTTCAGCTGGACAAGCAACTTCACTCTTGCTTCCAACAAAAACAAAGTAGTGAAATTGATGGATGGCGTTGATTATTATCGGCTTGTGAATGCTCCTTTCAAGGTTGAAATCGGCGCAAAGGTCGGCGAGGCTTATGGCGTGATAATGGGTACCGATTATGTCTATGACGACAACGGCAATCGGATAGTCAATGAAGACGGACTGTATGAATATACCGATGGCAATGTCTCTTTGGGAACAGTATTTCCTGATTTCACAGGTGGCTGGATGAATACTTTCACCTACAAGAATTTTGATTTGAGTGTTCTGTTTGACTTTTCAAAAGGCGGGCATTATTTCTCAACATCTTATATGTGGGGTATGTACAGCGGTATGCTCGAAGAAACAGCTGCTATAAATGCTAACGGAAAAAATATTCGCGACGCAGTAAGCGACGGCGGCGGTATTCTGCTCGAAGGAGTTAACGTAACTAAAGATGCCAACGGAAATATTACCGGTTCAACCCCAAACAGTATTTATGTTGACGGACAAGTGTATTGCGAAGATTTCTATACAGGTCCTGCCGCTCAAAGCGTATTGAAGTCGGATTATATCAAACTTCGTGAGATCAACATCGGCTATACTGTCCCGTTGAAACGCGGTTTTATCAAAGGATTGCGCATATCGGCTTACGGACGTAATCTCGCAGTGTGGGGTCCCGATGTGAAGCATTTTGACCCTGAAATGGTTGTATCTAATTCCGGTAATATTCAAGGAATTGAAGGAGGCGCCATTGCAGGAATTGCTAACTATGGTATCAATTTGAGTGTTAAATTTTAATTTAAAGGAGAATATTAGAATATGAAAAAAATATTTTCAGAAATCAAGTATTTGTTGCTCGGTGTATTAATTTCCCTTTTTGTCGTTTCGTGTGAAGATATGGAAAAAATGAACACCGACCCCAACAATCCGTCGGAAGTGGCGTCCAGCATGGTTTTCAGCGGAGCGCAGAAAAGAGCAATGGATTATGTTTACGACCTCTGGTTTAGCGGTCGTCAGTGCATGGTTTACAGTCAGTATTGGGTACAACGAAACTATACGGAAGAAGACCGCTATCAAATCCGCGAAAGTGTAAATAACAGTTATTTCAATGCTTTCTACACGGTTATGGCATCTTTCGATAAAGTTATCGAACTCAATTCAAATCCCGAAACTGCCGAATCGCAATCCGTTTACGGCAATAACAACAACCAGATAGCAGCCGCCAAAATCATGAAGGCGTGGCTCTATTTGGTTATGACAGACACTTGGGGAAATATTCCTTATTCGGATGCGGGTAAACTCAAAGACGATGTTTACTATCCAAAATACGATGACCAGCAGGATATTTACTATTCTCTGCTTGCCGAACTGGAATTGGCTTCCGATATGATTGACGAATCGGAAGTTGCTTTTATAGGCGGTGATATGGTTTATTTTGGTGATGCATCGGCATGGAAAAAGTTTGCCAATTCGCTCCGTTGCCGTATTGCTTGTCATATTTCAAAAGTCGATGCAAGTTGGGCATCTATTATCAATGATGCTGTTGCCGACGGCGTTTTTGAAAGCAATGACGATGTCGCTGCTTACCACTACTCAAGTACAGCTCCCGAACAAAGTTATTACTATCGCAACACTTTCGTTGACGCCCGTAACGACTTTACCGTAAGCCGTCCTTTTATGGATATTCTGAAAGGACAAAAGGATACGCTGAACAATAAAAGCCATCCTTGGGAAGGTGTGCGCGACCCGCGTCTTGAAATTTATATCGGACCGGGTAATACCGACAAAGGACAACCCTATGGAATTCCTTCAAGCCTTTCGAGCAAATTTCGTGCAGGTACACCAAACTGGTACAACGATCCGCCTTATCATTTAGCAGCCGACTGTGCTATGCCTCTGATGACTTACGCCGAAGTGCAGTTTATCATCAGCGAATCTAAAGGTTTTTCGCAAGCAGAATACGAAACCGGCGTTGAGGCGTCGATTGATTATTGGTCGTCGGTTTCAGGCACCGCAGTTGATGCAACAACTTATCTCGCCGCCGTCAGCACAGCAGGCGTTGATGCGGAAAAACTGTCGCTTCAAAAATACATTGACCTGTATTTGAACGGGACAGAGGCTTGGACGGAAATTCGTCGTACCGGCTATCCGGCACAGATTATCAATCCCGACGAGATCACGGTTTCGGCAGAAGAAAACGGAGGAACGGAAGTCAAATTTGTTCCTCTGTCCGACACTAAAGGCTTGATTATCCCGCGCGTAAAATATCCGACAAATGAAAGTACGCTGAACGGAGAAAACTTCAATGCCGCAGTTGCCAAACTAAAAGACGGAACAAATAATTACTATTCGCAAATGTTTTGGGACATCCGCACAACGGACGTCTTACATCCTGCAAATAAATAAATTGTTTATTTCTACTATTCAAAGGCTGCTCAAAAAAAAACGAGCAGCCTTTGTTTTATCCTCCTACTCCAGCTCCACCACCGTTATCCCCACGCCACCGAACTGGACGTGTTCGTCTTGAAAAGAGCGGACGCCGCGCAAGCCGGACAGATAGTCGCGGACGATTTGTCGCAAGGCGCCGGTGCCGGTACCATGCAAAATGCGCACACGACCGGCATTGAACTGTATGGCGTCGTCCATGTAGTACATCAAGGCTTGCAGCGCCTCGTCGCCCCGCATGCCGCGCAGGTCGATTTGCGGATTGAAGTTCAAAGGCGAGATGTGGAGGGCTGCCGCTTGTCCGACTGTGCGTTTGGCTTTGTGTCCCTGTACTTTTTCCAATTTATCGGTCTGCGTTTTCGTTTTGAGGTCTCCGAAAGCCACTAACGCCGATTTGCCTTTGAGTTCCAAGATGACGCCGACCGATTGTTGCCCTTTGATTTTTACAGTATCGCCGACGGCAAGCGGGGCGCCGGAGGGTGGCAAAGCGGGGTGTTTAACTTTTTCACGGGGCGCTTTGACTTTTGCAGAGAACTGTTCCAAGTCTTTGCGGATCGTCTTCGTCTTGTTTTTTTCCGCTTGCGCCTCTTTGATTTCGCGAATGGTATTTTCGATGCGGGCATTGGTCTCGGCAAGCAATCGTGCCGCCTCTTCTTTCGCTTGCGCCACGATTTCTTTACTTTGCGTGGCGCCTTTGTCTATTTTGGCTTGATATTCGGCTTTGAGCGTTTCGAGTTCTTTTTCCTGTTGGTGAATTTTTTGGCGTTTCGATTCCCAATAGCGTCTGTCGCGCACGATGTCCTGCAAATATTTATCCATATTGACATAATCCTGCCCGACAATCGACGAGGCTTCGGCAATGACGTCTTCCGGCAGCCCGATTTTGCGGGCAATTTCAATAGCAAACGACGAGCCTGCATTGCCTATCGACAGCTGAAACAGCGGTTGCATCTTGTTGCGGTCGTAGAGCATTGCGCCATTGATGACGCCGACATGCGTTTCGGCGAAAGTTTTCAAGTTGTGATAATGCGTCGTGATCACTCCAAAGGCGCCTTTTTCGTTGAAACGATGCAGCAGGGATTCGGCAATCGCGCCGCCGATTTGAGGCTCGGTACCGCCGCCAAATTCGTCAATCAAAATCAGAGATTTCGGCGAGGCATTTTTCACCATAAATTTCATATTGGTCAGGTGCGAGCTGTAAGTCGATAAGTCGTTTTCGATAGATTGTTCGTCGCCGATGTCAATAAAAATATCTTCAAAAATGCCGGTTACGGAGCGTTCTCCTACCGGAATCAGCAGTCCCGATTGCAGCATATATTGCAGCAAACCGACCGTCTTCAGCAAAACCGATTTGCCACCTGCATTGGGACCTGAAACAATTAATATTGTACCTCGTTCAGGCGCTTGCGTATCGACTTTCGGCGTCGCCAATTGAATATCGAGCGGGACGACCGATTTGTTTTGTTTTCGATGCGACAGGGCAAGCAAGGGATGCACGGCGCGGATCCAGTCCAAGACAGGACGATTTTCCAAAGCAGGCAACAAAGCGTCTATATGGACGGCAAACAGGGCTTTGGCGCGAACAAAATCCATTTCTGCCAAGAGCTGCAAGGAGTGCAAAATGTCGGGTATTTCGGGACGTATCAGATCGCTGATTTCAGTCAAAATGCGAATGATTTCGCGGCGTTCTTCGCCTTCCAATTCGCGGACACGGTTGTTGGCAGCGACCACTTCGGCAGGTTCGACGAAAACGGTTTTCCCGCTTGCCGATTCGTCATGCACGATGCCGTTGATCTTGCGTTTCAGCGCCGGAGCAATCGGAATCACCAAACGTCCGTCGCGCATGGTCGGCGCCGCGTCTTTTTCTATCAACCCTTCCGACTGGGCTTTGCGCAGGATGCTGTGCAAAATTTTCGAGATGCTGTTATTGGTCTGAATCAACTGTCGGCGAATGTCAGCCAAAACGGGCGAGGCATTGTCGCGCAGCTGTCCGTAAGGGTCTAAAATGCGGTCAATCTGTTTGATCATCGCCGCCCGCTGACTGCCCGATGCAGGCAAATAGTTCTCGCACAAGGCAGTCAGATATGGGTAAGTCGGCGTTTGACTGTCGGATTTGGGACTGAAAAATTTCGCAATAGACTGTACCGCCATCATTGCACGGCGCATGTCAAACAACTCTTTTTCAGTCAGATAAGCGCCTTCGATACGGATCTTTTTCAAAGCGTCGCGCACATCACAAAAGCCTTCGGTCGGAAAATCTTCCGCTTGCCGAAGGAGTTGCACAAATTCGTTGCTGCGATAAAGTTGCGTCTTCACCTTGTCAAAATCGGAAGAAAAATGCATGGCATCCACTTTTTCTTCTCCCAAGGGCGACAGACATTGCGAAGCAATCAGTTCGCGAATTTTATCAAAGCCTGTTTTCTGTTCAAAATCGGATGGATAAATCATATTTTTGTTTCTTGCCGCAAAGGTACAACCCATTCTCGTTTTTTACAAGAGCATGCTTGCAATATATTGAAAAAAAATGTCGTACCTTTGTCCCCGAAATTATAAAAACATGATGAAAGATTTAAACATTCAAACGGTGCATAAGCCAAAATTGCCGATTAAAATTTTGCAGTTTGGCGGAGGAAATTTTTTGCGGGCGTTTGTCGATTGGATGATCCACAAGGCAAACGAGGCAGGCATGATGAATCATGGCGTGGTTGTCGTTCAGTCGATATCGCAAGGCAGGGCGGAGCTGCTGAAAAAGCAGGACTGCATGTATCACGTTTATCTTGAAGGAATTAAGGACAAACAGGCGGTCAAAGAAATCACCTTGGTAAAAAGTCTGATAGACGTCGTCAATCCCTATCAAGACTACGAAACTTACCAAGCGCTGGCGTTGCATCCGGATTTGGAAATCATTATTTCCAACACAACCGAAGCCGGTATCCGCTACGAAGAAGGCGACGACCTGACCGCTACCCCACCCTCATCTTATCCGGCGAAACTGACGGCTTTGCTCTATCAACGTTTCCTGCATTTTCAAGGCGCAGCCGACAAAGGATTGCTTATCATCTGTTGCGAACTGATCGAAAACAACGGCTCAACCTTGCGCGAATATGTACTGAAACACGCTGATTATCAGAAACTTGGAGACGGTTTTATCGACTGGATAAAACGCTGTTGCCATTTTTATAATACACTGGTCGATAGAATTGTACCCGGATTCCCGCATGAAAACATCGCCGCGATACAGGAAGAACTCGGATTCAAAGACAATTTGGTCGTAAAAGGCGAATATTTTCACCTCTGGGCAATCGGCGGCGACGCTGTTATCGAAACGAGGTTTCCGCTGCACAAAACCGGATTGAATGTGCTGTTTATGAACGACATCAAAGCCTTCCGCGACAAAAAAGTCCGCATCCTGAACGGGGCGCACACAGCAATGACGCCCATCGGATTGCAATTGGCTTGCGCTACCGTCAAAGAGGCTTTCGATACGCCGATCATCGAAAAGTTTATCCGACAATTAATTGAAACTGAGGTGATTCCAACTATCAACGAAGATCCGCAAAAGCTGCAACAATTCGCCGAAAAAATTCTCGAACGCTTTTACAACCCCTTCATCCGACATTATTTGAAAGATATTTCTCTCAATTCGCTGTCGAAATGGGAAACCCGCAACTTTCCGACACTCAAAGACAATGTCGAAAAACTAAACCAATCGGCGCCGCTGACCCGTTTCTCATTAGCAGCCCTCTTGGTGCTGTACAGCGGTAAATCAGAAGTCGCTTTTACGCCCAACGATACGCCGGAGTTCGTCGAATTTATCCGATCGTCGTTTGATCCTAACAATATTCGGGCTTGGGTCAGCGGCGTCATCCGGCATCCCTCGATCTGGACAAATGAGTTGTCTGCCATCGCAGATTTGGAAATTTCTGTCGCCAAAGATGCCTCACTGATTTTAAACAAAGGTATGGCAACCGCATTAAAAACCGTCTTAAAGTGAAACCTATGAAAACCCTGCAAATCCATCCCGCCGACAATGTCGCTGTTTCGCTCGAAAACGGGCATAAATACGCCATTCGCAATATAAATCAAGGCGAACAGGTCATCAAATACGGTTTTCCGGTCGGAACGGCGACAACCGACATCGCAAAGGGCGAACACGTGCATACCCACAACCTGAAAACCAATCTGAAAGATGATTTGGAATATGTTTACAACAAAACTGCGCCGACACCCAATAGTTTTCAAAAAGAATCATTGACCATCAACGGTTTTCTTCGCAGCAACGGCGAAATGGGCGTCAGAAACGAACTGTGGATTGTGCCGACCGTCGGCTGCATGAACGGACAGGCGCAGGCGATTGCTGACCGTGTCAGGCGCGAACTCGATGTGCGGCATATCGACGACATTCGCGTTTATACGCATAATTACGGCTGTTCGCAACTTGGCGGCGACCACGCAAATACTCGGCGGGCGCTCGCTGCGTTAGCAAAACATTCCAACGCGGGCGGAGTTTTAGTGCTTGGTCTCGGCTGCGAAAATAATCAGATAGCAGAATTGAAGGCGGAAATGGGCGTTTGGGACGAAAGTCGCGTCCGTTTTCTTGTTGCGCAGGAAGTTGAAGATGAAATCGAAACCGGTTTTGGTCTGATGCGCGAACTTGCGGCAAGAATGAAGTCCGACAAACGCGAGCCGTTGCCGATTTCGCTGCTGAAAGTCGGCTTGAAATGCGGCGGCAGCGACGGATTTTCGGGCATCACGGCAAATCCGCTTGTAGGCAGGTTTTCCGACTGGCTGACGGCGCAGGGCGGAACGACAATTTTGACCGAAGTTCCCGAAATGTTCGGCGCAGAAACTATTTTGATGAACCGCGCCCGCGATAAAAACATTTTTGACGGCATTGTTGCGCTGATAAATGATTTCAAAGATTATTTCCGCCGGTACGGGCAGCCGATTTATGAAAATCCTTCGCCCGGCAACAAGGCAGGCGGCATTTCGACGCTCGAAGATAAATCGCTCGGTTGCACGCAAAAAGGCGGGACCGCTGAAGTTTCTGATGTTTTGCAATATGCGCAGCCTGCAGTTCGCAGCGGATTAAATTTGCTCTGTGCGCCGGGGAATGATTTGGTGGCAACGTCGGCGCTTGCGCTTTCGGGCTGCCAGATAGTTTTGTTTACGACGGGGCGCGGCACTCCGTTCGGCTCTTTTGTTCCGACAATGAAAATTTCGTCGAATACCGCGCTGTTTAATTTTAAACGAAACTGGATAGATTTTAACGCAGGTAGCCTGCTTGAAGGCAAAACTTTTGACGAACTGCTGCAAGACCTTATAAAATTTACGATTGCCGTTGCCAACGGACAAAAACTTCATCACGAACTTGCGGGATTTAAGGAAATTGCGATATTCAAGAGCGGCGTTACGCTGTGAA
>JAISUM010000098.1 GCA_031272095.1 Candidatus Symbiothrix sp.
TGGTCGAAAAATACGCTCGACACCGATTACGCCGCTTTCTATTTCGAGTCGATGGGCAGGTCGTTGGCGCAGCAAGGCAGGCCGTTCAGAATGGGTGTGGATTTGAGCATAAAATTTTAATCAGCCGTTTTGCGGTATTCTTCCCGCTTATAGCGCGGCAAAGCTTTGATGACTTCGTCGGCAGAGTGGGCGACCAATTCGGCAATCACACTGTCGGGGACGTCGCTTTCGATATAAACGGAGTTCCATTTGAGCGTGTCGGCAGAATGAATCGGTTTGCCTACGCCGCTGTATTTGTCGCGCAAGGCGGCGCTACGTTCCGGATCGCATTTCAAACTGACCACAAACTTGCCGTCTTTGGGCGTCAATCCGAAATAGGCAAACATCTTGCCCATCACTTTGTACACCGGCGTATCGTCGTTGAAAGGCATACATTCTTCGACTCCCTTCACCGCAAGACAACATTCGCGTAATTTTTCTATATTCATGATGTTGAAAATTGTATGCAAAAATACAACATTTCCGCAAAAAAGATTTCATTATTTAAAAGAATATGACTACCTTCGCACCATCTTTATCAAAAAATAATATGAATATACTCTTGTTGGGTTCCGGCGGAAGGGAACACGCATTGGCTTGGAAAATCGGGCAAAGTCCGAAAGTGCAACAACTCTATATCGCGCCCGGCAATGCAGGGACGGCGCAAGTCGGCGTCAATGTGCCTTTGGCGGCTACCGATTTTGAAGCATTGAAACGCTTTGCGCTTGAAAAACAGATAGATATGGTGGTCGTTGGTCCCGAAGATCCCTTAGTAAAAGGCATTTACGACAGTTTCAGCACAGACGCGGCGGTGCGGCATATTCCGGTCGTCGGACCGTCGAAAAACGGTGCGCAACTCGAAGGCAGTAAAGATTTCGCCAAAGCGTTTATGCTCCGGCATCACATCCCGACGGCACGCTATTTCAGCGTTACCAAAGCTACTGAGCATGACGGCGTTGCGTTTCTGAAAACTTTGTCGGCGCCCTACGTTTTGAAAGCTGACGGGCTGGCTGCCGGAAAAGGTGTGCTGATTTTGAACACATTGGAAGAGGCTGTCGGCGAGCTGCATACGATGTTGCAAGGCAGTTTTGGCGCCGCGTCCGAAACGGTGGTTATCGAAGAATACTTGTCGGGGATCGAATGTTCGGTCTTTGTGATGACCGACGGAAAAAATTACAAGATCCTGCCGGTCGCCAAAGATTATAAGCGAATCGGCGAAGGCGATACCGGACTGAACACCGGCGGGATGGGCGCCGTCAGCCCCGTCTCGTTTGCCGACGCCGCTTTTATGCAGAAAGTCGAACAGCGCATTGTGATTCCGACCATTGCCGGATTGCAGCAGGATGGCATTGATTATAAAGGATTTATCTTTGTCGGACTGATGAATGTCGGCGGCGAACCGATGGTGATTGAATACAACTGTCGCATGGGTGATCCCGAAACGGAAGTGGTGATGTTGCGCATCCAATCCGATTTTGTCGATTTGCTCGAAGGCGTGGCGCAGGGCAATTTGTCGGAAAAAACGCTGACCATTGATGAGCGTTACGCAGTTACGGTGATGTTAGTTTCCGGCGGCTATCCGGGCGATTATGCCAAAGGAAAGATTATCAATGGATTAGACAAAACGACGGGCAGCATCGTTTTCCACGCCGGAACCACCTCCAAAGACGGAAAAATCCTGACCAACGGCGGACGTGTGATTGCCGTCAGTTCTTACGGCGCCAACAAAGCCGCCGCCCTGCAACAGTCGTTTGCCGCCGCCCAAGTCATTGATTTTGAAGGGAAATACTATCGACGAGATATTGGTTTCGATTTGCAGTAATACATGAAAATACGCCGGAAAAACATCGTCAAATTCGCCGACAACCGTTGGACATTGATCTGTCTGATTGTGATCTACCTGTTAGCGTCGTCCGTGCAGCATGCGTCTTTCGTATTCCAACCGGCAGTTTTCATTCAGATAGCCTGCGCCCTGCTGTTGCTCGTTTTCAATAAAACGTATAATATTGTGCGCCATGTCGGGGTTTTACCGGCGGTGTTTTATATGCTGCTCATTCTGATTCATCCGATCTATTACACGGATTTGCGTGGCAGTATTATCTCTCTGATTCTGATTGTCTGCCTGTTTTTATTTTACACGACCTATCAAAATATGCATGCACAGCTTGCGGCTTTCAATATCTCGATGCTGATTTGCGCAAGCAGTTTTTATTGGCAGCCTGTCGTTTGGCTGACGCCGATTTGCTGGTGCGGGATGTATCGTTTTCAGAGCTTGAATATCCGCAGTTTTTTTGCCGTTTGGATAGGTTTTTTCACGGTTTACCTCCTGATTTTCACGGGTTTATTGATGACGGATAATTTGGAGTATCTCACGGCGTATTTTATTGGATTCAAACAGTTGATCGAATGGCAACCGGTTGTCGATTTTGCACGGAATTGGATGTTTTTTATTTGGTTAGCCATCCTGATTTATGCCGGTTTCAGGCTGATTTTTATGGATGTCAGCGAAAAAATCCGCTTGCTGCTATTCTTTCGCAATCTTGTCGGATTGGGCTGGCTGCTACTGGGGCTGTGGTTCGTGCAAAACCAATGGGCGATGGAATGGGGTATGTTGCTACACGTCCCCTGCTCGCTGCTGCTGGGCTATTTTTGTGCGCGGAAATAGTTTTTACGGCTTGATCCACTCAATCGTAAAGCCGCGTCGTTCCATCCCGCGAAACCATGTCATTTGTCGCTTGGCAAATTGATGAATCGCGGTCTCTAATTGCGTAAACATTTCAGAATAAGTGAGTTGTCCGATGACATGCAGCGTCAGATATTTGTATTCCAAACCGTAATACATCAAATCTTCGGGCGAAAGTCCTTGTGCCAACAGCCGACGCACTTCGTCGATCATACCGGCATCCAAGCGTTTTCGCAGGCGGTCTGAAATGCGTTGGCGGCGTGTTTCCCGATCGACCTCAATGCCGATAATATGGCTGTTGATCGGCTGAAAATCATTCCGATTCGGCTCATGTTCCAGATAATATTCTTCGATTTCGATGGCGCGGATCGCACGTTGCGTCGAATCCAAATCGGTCGTGTTGTGCAATTTTTTATAAGATTGCAGGATTGCGGCTAATTCCGCTAACGACTTGCCTTGCAGATGCTTACGCAAAGTCTGATTTTCAGGAACATCCTGCAAAGGATAGCCTTTCAGCACCGCTTCGATATACAATCCGGTACCGCCGCAGAGGATCGGCGTTTTGCCTTTGGCGCGAATGGCTTGAAATGCCTGATGAAAATCGTGCTGATAACGAAAAACATTGTATTTCTCTCCTGCTTCGCAAATATCAATCAGATGATAGGGAATCGGCTTCCCCTGAACGACATAATCGTCCAAATCTTTGCCTGTGCCGATGGTCATTCCGCGATAGACTTGCCGCGAATCGGCGCTGATAATTTCCGTATCCATTTGGTAAGCCAAGCGGGCGGCATAAGTCGTTTTCCCGGAGGCTGTAGGTCCCAGTACGGTGATTAAATCGTATTTTTTTTCTTCATTGGGGATCATGATCGTCCGATTTTTTTTGACGCCTGTTGATTTTTTTCCACAGGTTTTGCATGGCAATTTTCCAATCTTCGGGATTGAGCATTGCCGAATCGTTCAGCGCTTGATAGGTGCAGAAAACGCCTATCAAAGTCAGGATAACCGTACTTAAACAGACACCTTGCCAGACTTGCCAGACATCTTGTTTGACCACTTTAATCCCCAGTGTATCAATGATATAATATAAAATATACAAGACGACCGACAAGACGGCAGGCAAGCCCAAACCGCCTTTGCGAATGATTGCTCCCAGCGGCGCTCCGATGAAGAAAAACAGGATACACGACAGCGCGATGGCAAAACGATGATAGAGTTCGGCGATGTGCGACAACAGCTCTTTCCGGTTGCCGGTCTGCTGTGCGGAGGTAAAATTGAAATTAGATTGCAACTGTTCAACACGGGTTTTTGCCTGTCGAAAGTATTGTATTTGGCGGTCTATGGGCAGCTGATCGAAAAATGCCTCAACGCCCAAATTCAGCAGCGAATCGACATGCGGATCGACGGCGCTTTTTGTCTGCTTGAAAGTTTGATAGGCAGGACGTTTTTCGGTGAAAGTTTCGGCATAAACATTCGTCTTGAAGTAGTTGATTTGCTGGTTATTAACGCTGTCGAGTTGGATACGCGCCGAATCAATAAAAGCCGACAGATCGCGCAATTTTTTATTCCAGTCGCGATTGCTCATCATCGACTCGTCTTCCAATGCAAAATTGGCGTCGAAAGCGATCAGGTTGGTGCGCAGGGCGAAGGTCTCGCGACGATAGGGGATAGCGTCATTGACTTTTCGCGTTTTCACCGTATTCATATTTTCAAACGATTCGCCGTGATAGAGCGTCAGCACCAAATGTTGTTTGTCGTCCGACATATTGATTTTGCCCGAATCGGCGACGATCACCACTGCATTTTCAAAGCCCGACGAGTAATTATAAATCATCAGATCGCGCAACATACCTGTCTTCCGGTCTTTGTGGCGCACATAAATATTGTAACCCGGAATTTCTTTGTAAAAACTGCCTTCCGGAATGGCAAGTTCGGGCGATTTATTACGCAGCGACAGCAGAATCGTATTCATTTTTTTCTGTGCATGAGGCGAGATTTCGCTTTGCATAAACAGCGACAGGGCGGCTAATCCGACTACAAACCAAATCAGCGGACGCATAATCCGCAACAGCGAAATGCCCGACGCTTTCATCGCCAACAATTCAAAATGTTCGCCCAGATTGCCAAAAGCCATCAGCGACGCCAGCAAGATCGCTAACGGCAAGGCTTTCGGCACTAAATTGATCGAAGCATAAAAAAACAGCTGTGCCATCACGTCCAAGCCAACGCCTTTCCCCACCATATCGTTGATGAACATAAAGACAAATTGCATCAGCAAAATAAAGAGGCACACGCTGAACGTTGCCAGCAATAGCGGCAAAAACGAGCCGAGGACAAATGTATATAGTCGTTTGATGCGGAGCATATCGCAGTTGAGATAAACAGACCGCAAAGGTACGAATTTTTTTTATAAAATCACAGTTCGGATTATTCCTTCACAAACTTCGCCGTTTTATCGCCGATTTTTACGAAATAGACGCCTGCGGAGAGGTGCGAAACGTTGATAGTGTTTAGTGGTAAGTGATTAGTGATTAGTTTGCCGGCAACGTCGAAAATCTGCACGTTCAAACCTGTTAGGTTTTCAAAACCTAACAGGTTTATGTGCAGTTTGTCTTTCACCGGATTGGGATAAACCAGCAATTTGGTGGCAGAAACTTCTTCTATTCCCGTTGCGGCTTTGAAGGTTACGATAATGCTGTGATTTGCCGCAACATTCTCGAAAATGTAATATCCGTTTTCTTTGGCAGTCGCATCGGGAACGCCATCTACAAATACTTGGTCGATTTCGTAGCCGGAATTGGCGGCAAATGTTACCGCTTTGTTTTCACCAGCATATACATAGGCAGTACCTGAAGGAATAATATAACCTCCAGTACTTGTATTGGCTGTAACTGCAAATGTATTTACCCCATCAGCACCTGTTGCATAGGTATATCCATCTGGATTAGGTTGAATATTTATAAGGGCGATCTGACAGTCGCTGAAATTATACACTGAAGGATCTAATACAGAAGTTACAAAATAACCGTCAGCATCTCCTCCCCATCCCCAATTAAAATGAAATGTGTTATCAGAGCATTTATAGCCATCGCACACAAAAAAGTGTCCTCCGCTACCATTTCCATAATAATACAAAGGTCTGCCTGCACCTAATTCACCACGAATTTCATTATTCCAAGCATTATCGCTATAATTTGTTCTGTATATTATATCAATATTTCGATAATTAAAATAGGTGGGTAATGCAGACATAGGTCCAACATTGTAGCCTATCGAAGAAGTACTACCGTCCGGAGTGTAATCCATATTTATAGATACTCCACATTCATACATTAACCTTGCTACGGCATTTTGAGCAGTTGTATTACTGTTATATTCGGCAGTAGTATTTTTCATATTTGCCCAATCATAAGTTGCTGTATTTGTAATGGCAGGTATGTTAATCCCTAACGTGCTTGTTTTATATGCCGGGATTGTTCTTGAATTTCGTTGATTTGTGTATTTTGGCGAATGAGTTGCTGCCCAATAATACATAATTTGAGCCATTGCTGTTGCTCCGCAACCAGTATAAGACCTTTTTCCATTATTAAGCGGACAATTATTCCAATATGGAGCATATTGGTTCCACTTTGTTGTCAATAGCGGCTCCACATCATCGCACGGAACGGCGACATCCTTAAATGTAACCTGCACCGTTGTATTTGCCTGAACATTGGAAACGGAGTAAGTTGTTCCGCCGGTTTGAACGACGCTGCCATTCTTTTTCCAGACATCCACTTCTTTACCACTGCTTGGCGTTGCGGTAAATGTCTTACTTCCACCGCAATTAACTGTCTGTGCTGTGCTTGGCGAAACAGTGCCGCCACTGCCTGCCGATGGTGTTACAGTGTAAGTAATGGCTTTGAAATAGACCGCGATAACCGTATTGGCTGTTATATTGGAACAGGTATAATTTGTTCCGCCGGTTTGAACGGTGCTGCCGTTTCTTGTCCAATAATCGACTTCGTAGCAAGTGTTGGGAATGGCGACGAATGAGTAAGAGCTGCCTGCGTTGACCGTCATCAAGCTGTTGGGCGAAACAGAGCCTCCACTATTTGCCGCTCCTGCTATCAAAGAGTATGTAGTTACGGGAATATCTTCAAAACTAACGCTTAGCGTTGTATTTGCCGTAACGTTGGAAAGGGTGTAAGTGTTTCCGTTGGTCTGTACAACCGAACTGCCAACTTTCCACTGATATACCCGTTTCCCGCTGTTAGGCGTTGCCGTGAAAGTTTGGCTGCCGCCTGCGCTGACCGTTATTGAGCCGCTTGGTGAAACAGAGCCGCCTGTTCCTGCCGATGCTGTTACGGTGTATGTGGATGCTTTACATGTCCGTGAAATACTGAATGTTCCTGTTTGCGTTGCCGAACCGTTGGGGCTGTAATAGGCGACATAAACAAAATAGCGTGTGCCGGATGTTGTCGTAAAGGTAAGGGCAGATCCGTTACCGTTCGGACTGTCGTAGGCGCTATTGTCGTCATTGTAGGTAATATATGTCAAGTTGCTGCACGAGCCGGAAAACAATACCAATTCGTGGTCGTAGTTTGCCGACGAATAAACTGTGGTTTCCTGTCCGTCGCCTAAAAATGAGTACCAAACGCCATAGGGCGAAGCCGTGTTGCCGGCGATGGTTTTTGCCGTTGCCCCCACTGTTGTTTGATTATTCAGTGTTGCGCCGCAAGCGAGCGTGGTATAACCGGAACATTGGTCGTTGGCGGGCGCTGCCGATGCGGTTTCTTTTCCTATATAAAAACTGTGAGTTCTGGAAGAGGTATTTTCATTGTCAAGCAAAAAATAATAGGTCGTTCCGGCGGATAATGTTCCTATTGTGTAGGTTCCGGCGCTATTCACGTCGCCAATACAAGTCCAGCCGGAAGAGGAACAGCTGCCGCTTTTCCAAAGATAATCGACATATCCGCTTGCAGAGGTTACGACCAAATTGTATATTCCTGTCGATGTCGGTGTAAATGAATATATCT
>JAISUM010000114.1 GCA_031272095.1 Candidatus Symbiothrix sp.
AAACCAAAAACGCCGTAGTTATAACCGCTTGTAGCATTACCAGCCTGACCAAGTACCCCCCAGGCACGATACGAGCTTAATGGTGTGGAGAGCTTATGATTAGTACTTCCGGCGTAACCTACCGACAATGACGACAGCGGTGTTGCACTGTCAATCTGTACGCCTACTTTTCCGTTATCGGAAACCTTCAACTGTGCTTGCGCTGTCATTGCTGCCGCACATAAACTCAAAATGAATACTGCTTTTTTCATATCTGTAATTTTTAAAAATGAATAAATTCTTACTACGTTACAAACGTTATATGATTGTTTTTTAATTTCAAAATTTTTCACGTTAAATTATGCAAAAAAATTTTGGGAGCAATTTTTAAAATAAGGGTTTGGGTTGGGATGTTTTTCCTTGACTACTAAACTCACCACTCACCACTCACCACTTTTTTATAAGTTTAATTTTTATATATCGCCGAAAATTCGTACTTTTGCCGCAAAATTCACAGCTATGCTAACAGTAGAAAAAATCGGCGGCACTTCCATGTCGCAATTTGGCGAATGTCTGAACAACATCATCCTGCGAAATCGGACGCCGGAGACGATGTACAACCGTATTTTTGTAGTTTCGGCGTATAACGATGTAACCAATTGGCTGCTCGAACATAAAAAAACAAAAGATCCGGGCGTATTTGCCAAATTTAAAAGTAACGGAGATTATCAATCGGCTTTGGACGAGGTGTGTAACAAGTTGCAGCAAATCAACCGGTCGTTGCTCTCCGTCGGATTAGATCTTCCGGAAGCCAATAAGTTCATCCAATATCGTATCAGTCAGGCGAAAACCTATTTGGCGTCGATGCATCAGGTGCTGGTGTCGGGATATGTTCAAGAAGGGAGTATCACAATGCCCGCGCGGGAAATTTTGGCGTCTATCGGTGAAGCCCATTCTGCATGGAACTCGGTCAACATTTTGAACAATCACGGCATCAATGCCACCTTTATTGACCTCTGCGGATTCAACGACAACGAAATGCTGACCATCGAAGAACGTATTGAAAAAGCTTTTCAGGGCATCGACTACAGCCGTACGCTCTGTGTTGCGACCGGATATACCAAAGGAAAAGATGGAATTATGCGCACTTTCGATAGAGGCTATTCCGAAATAACGTTCAGCAAAATCGCTGTCGTAATGAAAGCCGACGAAGCCATTATTCACAAAGAATATCACTTGTCGAGCGCCGATCCGAAATTGGTGGGCATCGACAACTCTATTCCGGTCGGCAATACCAATTTCCTCATCGCTGACCAGTTAGCTGACGTCGGTATGGAAGCCATCCATCCCAAAGCCGCCAAACCATTAGAACGCGCAGGCATCAATATTCGTATCAAGAACACGTTTGATCCCGATCATCCGGGTACTTTGATCTCCAAAGATTATGTGTCGCCGGTACCCAAAGTGGAAATTGTCTCCGGCACCGACAAAGTGTTGGCATTTGAAGTCCACGACTCCAGGATGGTCGGCGAAGTCGGTTACGACTTAGACATTATGGAGATAATGAAAAGACACCAATTCAGTTATATTTTGAAATCTACTAACGCCAACAGCATTACGATGGTTATTTGGGATAAAAAAGAGGCAGAAGATATGTTCAAAGAGATGCGACCGAACTACACTCAAGTAACGGTGAAAGAGGTGGCTATCGTCTGCGCGATGGGAAGCAATATCGCACATCCCGGATTTCTCTCTTGCGCAGCAAAAGCCCTGTCGGATCACAATATTAATGTTGAATGTTTCGGGCAGTCGCTCAGACAGGTGAATATGCAGTTTGTCATTGACCGCAAACACTATGCCGACGCCGTCATCGCACTCAACGATGCGCTCTGCGTTCACCATTACGAACGAAATTCATAATCAAACAGTATGTGGACATTTGATTTACAAGGATTTATCAGCGCATTCATCGTACTGTTTGCCATTATTGACGTAACCGGCTCGTTGCCTGTTTTTGTCGATTTGCAGACCAAAAATAAGAATTTCAGTCCTTTGAAAGCCTCGTTTTTTTCGTTGCTGATCCTGTTGGGATTCTTTTTTATCGGCGAAGGTATCTTGCGCCTGTTCAACATCGACGTATCCTCGTTTGCGGTTGCAGGCGCCATTGTCTTGTTTGTCATCGGCTGCGAAATGACTTTCGGCGTCGAGATTTTCAAGATGGACGGGCAGTCGGACAATGCAACCATTATTCCGGTCATTTTTCCGATGCTGGCAGGTCCGGGCGCCTTCACAGCGCTCTTGTCGCTCAAAGCCGAATACAGCTGGTTGGATATTATTCTGGCATTGGTACTCAATATGCTGATTGTATATATGGTGTTGCGAAAAGTGTATTTGGTCGAAAAACTGATCGGCAAAGGAGGTATCTTCGTCCTGCGCAAGTTTTTCGGCGTGATATTGCTGGCTATCGCAATGAAATTGTTTGTAACGAATATCAGTTTGATTCTAAATTAAATAATTCTATATTAATATGGAGTGGTTAAATAACTTATTTTGGCAAGACAGCATCGCACACACGGTATTATTGTTTGCGGCGGTCATTGCCATAGGCATTGCTTTGGGAAAAATCAAAATATTCGGCATATCGCTGGGTATCACCTTTGTCTTGTTTGTAGGCATCGTGCTGGGGCATTTAGGCTTTCAGGTCAATCATGAGATCCTGCACTTTATGAAAGAATTCGGTTTGATATTATTTGTCTATTCAATAGGCTTACAAGTCGGACCCGGCTTCTTTTCTTCCTTTAAAAAAGGAGGTATCACGCTGAATATGTTGGCGATGGGCGTCGTTTTGTTGGGTGTAGCAACCGCTATCGTCCTGCATTTCGTTACCGGAACGCCGATGCAAACCATGGTCGGAATCTTGTCGGGAGCCGTAACCAACACGCCCGGATTGGGAGCCGCTCAGCAAGCCTATTCCGATATGACCGGCGTACAAGACGCTACGATTGCAATGGCGTATGCCGTCGCCTATCCATTAGCCGTAATGGGAATCATCCTGTCCATCGTGCTGATGCGTTATATTTTCAGGATAGACACCAAAAAAGAAACGGAATTGCTGAATGGTGCATCCAAAAATAAAGATGAAGAAATCGAATTGCTGTCGGTCGAAATCAGCAACCCGGCTATCTACGGAAAAAATATCGCGGATATTCACCGCCTGATCGAACGCAAATTTGTGGTTTCGCGCATCTTGCACAAAGAAAACGGAGAAATAGAAATCGCCTCATCGCAATCGGTTTTGCAACAAGGCGATAAAATTTATGTAGCCACCACACAAAAAAATCGGGAGGCAGTGATCGTTTTCTTGGGAAAACCCATCGAAATGGTGCAGGCAGAATGGGATACTTTGGATGCGCATTTGGTTTCACGGCGCATACTGATCACCAAATCAAACATCAACGGGCGCTCGATACGTCAGTTAAACCTGCGCAACAGTCTGGGAGTGAACATCACGCGTGTCAATCGATCCGGCGTAGATTTGATAGCCGACCCCAGTCTGCATTTGCAACTCGGCGACCGCGTAACCGTTGTTGGCAACGAAAATGCCATCACAAGCGTTGAATGTGTGCTGGGTAACCAAATGAAACGTTTGCACGAACCCAATCTGATTCCCATTTTCATCGGGATATTTCTGGGCGTTTTGCTGGGCAGTATCCCGTTTGCATTTCCGGGTATTCCGCAGCCGGTCAAGCTGGGATTGGCAGGCGGTCCGCTGATTGTTGCCATTTTGATAAGCATTTTCGGTCCGAAATATCATTTGGTAACTTACACCACGATGAGCGCCAATCTGATGTTGCGAGAGGTCGGCATCTGCCTCTTCCTTGCTTGTGTCGGATTAGGAGCCGGCGAAAATTTCATTTCTACGATCGTCAATGGCGGCGGATGGAGCTGGATCGGCTATGGCGTGATCATCACACTCATTCCCATCCTGCTGATCGGCATCATCGCTCGATGCCTGTTCAAAGTCAATTATTACACCTTGAGCGGTTTATTGGCAGGCAGCATGACCGATCCTCCCGCTTTGGCTTATGCAAACGCGACCGCCGGAAACGATGCTCCGGCGGTCGGTTATGCTACCGTCTATCCGCTGACGATGTTTTTACGGGTGCTTTCGGCACAATTACTGATTCTGCTGTTCTGCTGAAAAAGCCAGATGCAATTCGTCCATTTGCTCTTTTGAAATCGGCGACGGCGCGTCGATCATCACGTCTTTGCCCGCATTGTTTTTAGGAAATGCGATACAGTCGCGGATGCTATCCAAACCGGCAAAAAGCGATACGAGGCGGTCGAGACCAAATGCAATCCCGCCGTGGGGAGGCGCTCCGTATTTGAAAGCATTCATCAAAAAACCGAATTGTGCCTGCGCCTGCTCCGCCGTGAAACCCAGTGTAGTAAACATTTTCTTCTGCAAGTCGCTGTTGTGTATTCTGATAGAACCGCCGCCGACTTCTACGCCATTGATCACCATATCGTAAGCATTGGCGCGAACATCCGCCGGACGACTGTCTAACAGCGGAATATCTTCGGGTTTGGGGCTGGTGAAAGGGTGATGTTTGGCGAAAAAACGTCCGGCTTCTTCATCGTATTCCAAAAGCGGAAAATCGACCACCCAGAGACATGAAAACCGATTTTTGTCGCGCAAACCCAAGCGAGCGCCCATTTCCAAACGCAGTTCGCCGAGTTGTTTTTGCGTTTTTTCGGTTGAGCCGCACAAGACCAGCAACAAATCGCCTGACTTCATTTCGGCACGGTCTGCCCACTTCTGTAAATCATCTTGCGAATAAAACTTATCAACCGACGATTTCAAGGCGCCGTCCTGTTCATAACGCAGATAAATCAATCCGGCAGCTCCGATTTGGGGGCGCCGCACAAATTCGGTCAGTTCGTCCAACTGCTTGCGCGTATAACCTGCACAGCCTTTCACGCAAATTGCGCCGACATACTCGGCATTGTCGAAGACGCCAAAACCTTTCCCCTGCGTCAGATCTTTGAGTTCGACAAAAGTCATTCCGAAACGAGTATCGGGTTTGTCGGAACCATACAATCGCATCGCATCACTATACGGCATACGCGGCAAAGCAGGAATATCTATGTTTTTTATCGTCTTAAACAGATATTTGATCAAGCCTTCAAACAAATGCAACACGTCTTCCTGTTCGATGAACGACATTTCGCAGTCTATTTGCGTAAATTCGGGCTGACGGTCGGCGCGTAAATCTTCGTCGCGAAAGCACTTGACAATCTGAAAATAACGGTCGAAACCCGAAACCATCAGCAGTTGTTTGAAAAGTTGCGGCGATTGCGGCAAAGCGTAAAAATGCCCCTGATGTAGTCGCGACGGCACTACAAAATCGCGGGCGCCTTCCGGCGTCGAACTCACCAGAACGGGCGTTTCCACTTCTAAAAAATGCCGTTCATTTAAATATTGTCTGACGGCAAAAGCCATTTGATGGCGCAGTTCGAGGTTGCGTTTGACCGGATTGCGGCGCAAATCAAGGTAGCGATATTTCATACGAATATCGTCGCCGCCATCGCTTTCGTCTTCAATCGTAAAAGGAGGCGTTTCCGCCGGATTCAGCACTTGCAGTTCCGAGACAATGATTTCGACGTCTCCGGTAGCAAGATTCGGATTTTTATTTTCACGCTCCGTAACGACACCCTGCACCTGAATCACCCACTCCCGTCCAAGCTGTTCGGCGCTGTCCTGCAAGGCGGCATTGATTTCACGGTTGAACACCAATTGCGTAATGCCATAACGGTCGCGCAAATCTACAAAAAGCATGCCGCCGAATTTGCGAGACTTTTGTACCCAACCGGCTAATACGACTTTTTCGTTCAAATTTTCTATACGGAGTTCTCCGCATGTTTTCGTTCTGTACATAATTTTTTGTGTATTTTGGCTGCAAAGGTAGTAATTTAATGGCAAAAATGCCGATTATTTTAAACAAATTCGTATCTTTGCAGTCCAAAGAGCAAAACTATTTTGTTTTACCCATTAAAAATTTAAAATTATGAAAGTCAGATTATTCAGTTTATTATTAGTACTTGCAAGCGCTTTGGCTTGCACCAGTGTAAGAAAAGCAGACGCACGAGTTCAAGTATCGGTTTATCAAAAAATTCCTATGGCTCCCAATGCTGTGGTGATCGTTGATGTACCGGTTTATCCGGCTCCGGCAACAGGTTATGTGTGGATAAACGGATATTGGGCTTGGCACAATGCTTATCGCGATTATGTTTGGGTAGATGGTTATTGGGCAAGAGCTCCCTACGTTGGCGCTATTTGGATTCCGGGATATTGGGAATATTTGCGGAACGGCTATCGATGGATCGATGCCGGTTGGATCGGCGCCGATTATCACTTGTCGTATGGCTATTACAAAAACAGATACGATTATTACGGTCGTCCGGTCTATTATCATCATCCGGAAAACTATTCACGCGGCTATGCTTACAGCTATGACAATAATCCGAGTCATCGCACATCAAGCTACAGCAGTTCGCCGAAATTTAATGAATATTCTTCTTCGGAACGCGCCCGCATCAATCAAGCGGCGTCCAATCCGAGACAGGCAGCCGTAACACCGGCGCGTACATCAGGCAGCACATCCTCCGCAACCAGCAGAACAAGCACGCAAAGCAGCTCTTCTTCTACTACAAGCAGGACAACGACCGCTACGCCGAGCAATTCTTCTACTACTACGAGCAGGACAACGACTGCTACGCCGAGCAATTCTTCTACTACAAGCAGAACAACGACCGCTACGCCGAGCAATTCTTCTACTACTACAAGCAGGACAACAACCGCTACGCCGAGCAATTCGTCTTCCACTACAAGCAGAACAAGCAGCGGAACAAGCACTTCGACGAGCCGCACTCCGGCAACCACCGACTCGCAAAGCAGTTCTACGCGCAGTTCGTCAGGCACAACAAGCAATTCGCGTTCAAGCAGCGGAAGTAGCTCAAACAGCAATTCTCGCAGTCGATAAGTTTTTTTAACACAAAAAAATAAGGTTATTGTTGTAACTATTTGTACTTTTGCAGTCGATTAAGCGTTAAATAAATAAACAACTAATATAAACAAGAGATTACAATGAAAATTAAGAATTTGATTAAGGCAACAAGTATTGGACTTGTTTTAGCAGGTTTGGCGATTACAGTTTTACCTGCTTTTGGCGAAGAACCGCAAGTAATTCCGGAAGTGAAACAGGAAGGAGTTGTTACGGTAAATGAAACGGTGCATGACTTCGGTATTATGAAAGCCGATACGGTGAAGGAAATCAAAACGACCTTCATCATCACTAACAACACCGACAAAGCTATCACCATCACGGCGTCTCCGAGTTGCGGATGTACGGCATCCGAATATACGCGAGAACCGATTGAACCCGGGAAAACAGGTTTCGTTACGGCACAGTTGAAACAACCGAAAGACTATTTCGGCAAAGCTTTCGACAAAAGCGTTACCATCAACACCAACAGCACGCCTGCCACGATCATCGTGCGTTTCAAAGGGTCGATTTCTCAAAATTAAACATTTGTCAGACGATCAATGATAAAGCAACCACTCTTGACAAAAAGAGGAACGTTCGTCGCCTTATTGTGCAGTATCATCTATACTTCGGCAATGGGCGATGAACCTTTATCTGTTGCCAAACAGGTTACGGTTGATAAAGAGACTTGCGATTTCGGCAATGTTGTCAAAGCAAGCACGGATACGCTCACGGCGTCTTTTACGATCATCAACAACACCGATGATCCGATATTGATACTGCAAGTGGTACCGGGTTGCGATTGCACGATAGCGGCTTGGACAAAAGAGCCGATCGCACCAAGTAAAACAGGCGTCGTAACAGCCAATGTTTACATCAAAGACGCCCATCCGGCAAAATACGAAAAGGGAATCACCATCTACACCAACTCGACGCCCCAACGTATTGCATGCCAAATAAAATACACCATAGTTGATCAAACAGAATAATTTTTAATACCCATTTATCATGGACACATCAAAAATCACAAAAAAATTCAAAGAATTGTATGGCTCCGAAGGCGTGGCATACACCTCGCCCGGCCGCATTAACCTCATCGGCGAACACACCGACTACAACGGCGGTTTTGTCCTCCCCGGCGCCATCGATAAGGCAATCTATTGCGTTATCAAACCCAACGGAACAGCAAAAGTTCGCGCTTATGCCCCCGACGAAAACCCCGAAAAAGTGAAACTTTCTTCGGAATTTGGCTTGACCGAAGCCGACAAACCCGCCGAACGCTGGGCGCAATACATCTTCGGCGTCGTGCGCGAAATGCAAAAACGCGGCGCATCCATCCCCGGCTTCGACATCGTCATTTCGGGAGACGTGCCGCTGGGCGCAGGAATGTCGTCCTCTGCCGCCCTCGAAAGTTGCGTGGGATTTGCTCTGAACGATACTTTTTCGCTCGGTTTCGACCGTATGCAATTAGCACTTATCGGACAGGCAACCGAACACAACTACGTAGGCGTAAAATGTGGCATTATGGACCAGTTCGCCTCGTGCTTCGGCAAAGAAGGGTCGCTCATCCGCCTCGACTGCCGCTCGCTCGAATACGAATATTTTCCATTCGACCCGAAAGGATACCGCCTCGTGTTGATTAACACCTGCGTGGCACACATGCTCGGCGGCGAATACAACGAACGCCGCGAAAGTTGCGAGCGCGTAGTTGCCGAAATCGCCAAACTGCACCCCGAAGTGAAGTTCCTGCGCGACGCCAACCGCGAAATGCTCGACGAGGTAGCCGCCAAAGTTACTTCGTTGGATTATATCCGCGCCGAATTTGTAATAGAAGAAATCGCCCGCCTGCTCGCTACCTGCGAACTGCTGAAAAAAGGCGATTACGAAGCCGCAGGGCGCAAAATGTACGAAACGCACACCGGTCTTTCGCTCAAATATACCGTTTCCTGCCCCGAACTCGACTTTTTGAACGAAAAGGCAAAACAGTATGGCGTTGCCGGCTCACGTGTGATGGGCGGCGGTTTTGGCGGCTGCACCATCAATTTGGTGAAAGATGAGTTGTACGACAATTTTATCAAAAACACCGTTGCCGCCTACGAAAAACAGTTTGGCATCTCGCCAAAAGTGTACGACGTGGTCATCAAGGACGGCGCACGAAAATTGTAACACTTTTTTTTTTCATAGTTTTCCGCTTTCCAAGTTTCTTGGGGAAACTTGGAAAGTTTTTTAATTATCACCATCATGAAACACATCACATTTATTATCGCATGTTGCATCGCTGTTAGTGCTACTTGGCAGGTCAAGGCGCAACTCTCTTTCGGTCAATCCGAATTAATCAATCAGCAGTGGCAATTTCGTTTGGGAGAAGACGCCAATACCGAATGGCAGAACGTCCGATTGCCTCACGATTGGAGTGTTAAACAATCTATGAGTCCCGACCGCGCCTCATGTACAGGATTCTTACCCGGCGGCATCGGCGAATATCGCAAAACGCTTTTTATTCCACAAGAAAAGCAAGGAAAGCGGATTTATCTCTATTTTGAAGGCGTTTATAACCGTAGTGAAGTCAAGGTCAACGACATTGTGGTCGGCAGCCGTCCGAATGGATATATCTCGTTTGCGTTTGATATTACGGCAGCCGTGCAGTTCGGACAAAACAATGAAATCAAGGTACGGGTAGATCACAGTCAGGATGCAGATTCGCGCTGGTACACCGGTTCGGGCATCTATCGCAATGTCTGGCTGATCACTGCAAATCCCCTGCATATTGCACAGTGGGGCGTGTTTGCCTATCCGAAAAACGTATCGACAAAAAGCGCCTCATTGGTCATAGAAACCGAATTGATCAATGACGATCAGCCCAACCAAACAGTTGTCGTGCGTAACGAATTGTTAGATAACAACGGTAAAATTGTCGCGCAAAACGAAAAAAAAATCAGTTTCGGAAAAGAACAGACACAACGCGCTGTTGCAACATTAACGGTCAAAAATCCGCGCTTGTGGGACTTGGAACATCCGAACCTTTATACGCTGAAAACTACTGTATCCAAAAACGGAAAAACCATCGACCAAACAACGACACAGACCGGTTTTCGGCAATTCACCTTCGATTCTGACAAAGGCTTTTCGTTGAACGGTAAAAATTTGAAAATCAAAGGCGTATGTATTCACCACGATGCCGGCGTATTAGGATCTGCCGTGCCGAAAGAAGTCTGGGAACGCCGTTTGCAAGCTTTGAAAGAGATCGGTGTCAATGGTATTCGCACCAGTCACAATCCGCAAGCGCCGGACTTGTACGACCTTTGCGATGCAATGGGTTTTTTGGTCTTGAACGAAGCCTACGATGAGTGGGAATTTCCGAAAAACAAATGGATCACCGGTTGGAATGTCGGTAAACCCGGACATCAGGGTATGTATGATATTTTTGCCGACTGGGGCGAACAAGACCTTGCCGATATGGTACGTCGCGACCGCAACCATTTGTCCGTCTTCGCGTGGAGCATCGGCAATGAAGTCGATTATCCGAATGACCCTTACTCTCACCCCATTTTGGACGGCGAAAATACCGGTTTTACGCAAAAAATGTTCGGCGGATACAAGCCTGACGCCCCCAACGCCAATCGTCTGGGCGATATAGCCAAACGTTTGGTCGCCGCCGTCAAACAATACGACACTACCCGTCCGGTAACAGCAGGGCTGGCAGGCGTCGCGATGTCGAATGAAACCGAATATCCTGATGCATTGGACATTCAGGGCTACAACTACACCGAAAGCCGCTATGCCTCCGACCACGAAAAATATCCGAAACGGGTGCTGTTCGGCAGCGAAACGCGACACGATCTCCCCGCTTGGAAATCAGTAACCGACAACGAATTTATTTTCGGACAATTTATATGGACCGGCATCGACTATCTCGGCGAATCGGGCAGATATCCCACACGCGGATTTTATTCGGGCTTGGTGGATTTCGGCGGATTTATCAAACCACGCGGCTATTTTCGTAAAGCCTTATGGAGCGAAAAACCAAGCATTTACATCGGCACCTATCAGGCTTGGGGCGGTAATAATAACCGTCGCCAAATGCAGCCGTCGATGGATGCGTGGTCGATTTGGAATTACGAAGCAGGGCAAAATGTCAATGTCGTCTGCTACACTAACGCCGCCAAAGCGCAGCTTTTTCTCAACGGAAAAGCCATCGCCGAGAAAAAAGATTACGACCCCGCTACCGGAATCATCGCTTGGAACATTCCCTACCAAGCCGGTCTGTTGGAAGCTGTTGGCTATGATGCTGATAATAAAGAGATGGCGCGATATTCTATTCGGACATCCAAACAACCTTACGCCATCAAAGCCGAAGTCTATCCCTCCGCCGACAACGATAAAATTAAACAAGTCATTGTGCAAATAGTCGATGAAGACGGCACACCTGTCATCTTGGCGGACAATGAAATCACTTGTTGGCTGACCGGCAACGCCCAACTTCTCGGCTTGGAAGCAGGCAACAACAACGACACCAGCAATATGAACGACAATCGGCAGCGCGTTTATATGGGGCGCATGATTGCCTACGTTCAAACCGACGGCAACGCACGATTGACACTTTCTTCGCAATGGCTGAAATCGGCTGAAGTGAATTTCTGAATTTCATCGCCACCTGTTTCAAATTTTTATGTTATACGGCAGTTTTTTGAAAAACCTGCTGTATAACATATTTTTTTATTTCATTATTTCATAAAACTTCTCTATCTTTGCACCCGAAATAATAAGTGTATCATTGAACACTTAAAAATTAAAACAATATCATTATTAAAACATTATTTATCATGAAAAAGTTACTATTAATCAGTGTATTAGTACTTGCCGGAGCATTTGCCGTAAATGCTCAGAACCGTCTGATCGTCAATGCCGATAACGGCAAAGAGACCATCAGCAAACATCTCTACGGACATTTTTCGGAACATCTCGGACATTGCATCTATGGCGGCATCTGGGTGGGCGAAAATTCCACAATTCCCAACACACGCGGCATCCGCAACGATGTGGTGAAAGCTTTGAAAGACCTGCAAATTCCCAATTTGCGGTGGCCCGGCGGCTGTTTTGCCGACGAATACCACTGGATGGACGGCATCGGACCGCGCGATCAACGTCCGAAAATGGTGAACACGCACTGGGGCGGGGTAGTGGAAGACAACAGTTTCGGAACGCACGAATTTCTCGACCTTTGCGAACAACTCGGCTGCGAACCCTATATCAGCGGCAACCTCGGCAGCGGCTCGGTCGAAGAAATGTCGAAATGGGTGGAATACATCACCTTCGACGGCGAAAGCCCGATGGCAAACCTGCGCAAACAGAACGGTCGCGAAAAACCCTGGAAAGTGAAATTCTGGGGCGTCGGCAACGAAAGTTGGGGCTGTGGCGGCAATATGACGGCGGAAACTTACTCCGACCAATACCGCCGCTATGCCACTTATTGCCGTGATTACGGCGACAATCGCCTGTATAAAATTGCCTGTGGAGCCAGCGATTTTGACTACAATTGGACGGAAACGGTAATGAAAAACATCGGCAACCGGATGAACGGACTTTCGCTGCATTATTATACCGTTCCGAAATCATGGCAAGACAAAGGCTCTGCTACACAATTCGATGAATCGGAATACTTTACAACCATACAAAAAACACTCCGCATGGAAGAATTGCTAACGCAACATTCCACCATTATGGATCGCTATGATCCGCAAAAACGTGTTGCTCTGATCACCGATGAATGGGGCGTGTGGTATAACGTGGAACCCGGCACCAACCCCGGCTTTCTGTATCAGCAAAACACGCTTCGCGACGCTATTGTCGCCGCCTTGAATTTCAATATTTTCAACGCTCATTGCGACCGCGTGAAAATGGCGAACATCGCACAAGTTGTCAATGTCTTGCAGTCGGTGATCCTGACGGATGAAGAAAAAATGGTGCTGACGCCGACTTATTGGGCATTCTATCTCTATAAGGTGCATCAGGACGCTACCTTGCTGCCGGTCAGTCTGACAAGCGAAAAATACGGCGTAAAAGGCGGCAACCGTCCCGACTCACGCGGATTTGAACCTGCTGCCGGTTTTCCGGGCGGCAGACAACAAAGCGGACAGATTGATGCCATCAGCGCATCGGCATCTAAAGACGCATCGGGGAAAATCCATATTACATTGGTCAATGTAGATCCGTCTAAAGCGCAAACACTTGAAACAGAGTTGCGAGGTGCCACGGTAAAAAAAATTAGCGGTAAAGTCCTGACTTCGACAAAATTGCAGGATTTTAATTCGTTCGATAAACCCGAAACGGTGGGCGTAAAAGATTTTAAAGATTTTAAATTGCAGAACGGAAAAATATCTGTAAATTTGCCCTCAAAATCAGTGGTTTTGTTGGAAATTGAATAAACGTAAAAAAATATGTTGGAAGAACTAAAAAAAGAAGTTTTTCGTGCCAATATGGATTTGGTGAAACACGGATTGGTGATTTTCACTTGGGGCAATGTCAGTGGTATCGACCGCAAAAAAGGTTTGGTGGTCATCAAGCCTTCCGGTGTGGAATACGATGCGATGACAGCCGACGATATGGTTGTGGTCGATTTATCGGGAAAAGTTGTGGAAGGACATTTGCGCCCATCGTCGGACACGCCCACCCATTTGGAACTTTACAAAGCATTTTCGAACATTGGCGGTGTCGTGCATACCCACTCGACTTACGCAACGGCTTGGGCGCAGGCGGGTATGGATATTCCGAATATAGGAACAACCCACGCCGATTATTTCAGCGAAGACATCCCCTGTACGCGCAATATGAACGGTCAGGAAGTCGGCGGCGAATACGAAAAAGATACCGGAAAAGTGATCATCGAGCGTTTTCATGCAATCAATGCCGAGCATGTTCCGGGGGTGTTAGTGAAAAATCACGGACCTTTTGCGTGGGGCAAAAACGCACACGATGCGGTGCATAATGCCGTCGTGATGGAACAGGTGGCAAAAATGGCATATATCGCCTTGCAAATCAATCCGACTCTGACCATGAATCCACTGTTGATTGAAAAACATTTTGAACGCAAACACGGAAAAAATGCTTATTACGGACAAAATACAGACAACAAATAAATATTATGAATCTCCGAACTAATATCTTTTTATTGCTCTGCCTGTTGTCGGCAATAAATCTTGCAGCACAACAAGTTACTTGGGTTTCTTCGACCGCAAATGCGCTGTGGAAAAATCAGAAAAACATCTCTTTACAGTCGAAAAATGCCCATCCGACGAGCATTGAGATTCAGCTTGATGCGCCGCAACAAACAATGGAAGGTTTTGGCGGCTGTTTCAACGAATTGGGCTGGGACGCGCTGCAAATTCTCGACGAGACCGCCCGCACATCGGTCTTGAAAAGCCTGTTCGATCCTGTATCCGGCTTGAATTTTACACTATGCCGCACGCCGATAGGAGCCAACGATTATTCGCGCTCGTGGTACAGCTATAATGAAATCGACGGCGATTTTGCCATGAAAAATTTTTCCATTGACCGCGACCGCGAGGCTTTGTTGCCCTACATCAAAAGCGCTTTGGCAATCAATCCGAACATCCGCCTGTGGGCGTCGCCATGGAGTGCGCCCACTTGGTTCAAAACCAATCACCACTATTCCAATCGCAGCCATCAGTGTAACGACCTGCCGAAATCACGCGAAGTGCCTCTCTATCAAGACCAAATGATACAAGATCCGCGCTATCTGCAAGCCTACGCATTGTATTTTACAAAATACCTCAACGCATACAAGGCGGAAGGTATTCCGGTTGAAATGGTGATGTATCAAAATGAGGCGTTTACCTTTGCGCAGTGGCCTAATTGTTCGTGGAATCCGACGAGTATTGCGCGATTTAATACCGAATATTTGGGACCCGAATTGGAAAAAACGCATCCGGATGTGCAGATTTATGCAGGCACTTTCAACACCGGCGATATGAAAGTTTTTGAAACCATCATGAACTATCCGAATATCGAAAAATACGTCAAAGGTTTTGCATTTCAATGGGAAGGACGCGATGCTATCGGCAAATTTCATCAACTTTATCCGCAAATGAAAGTGATGCAATCGGAAAGCGAATGTGGCAATGGCGCGTTCGGTTGGAAAGACGCCGAACACACTTTTTCGTTGATGAAAACCTATTTTGACAGCGGCGCCGGCGCTTATACCGAATGGAATATGACGCTTGCCGACGATGGTGCGAGTGCGTGGTGCTGGAAACAAAATGCACTTGTTCGTATTATTAGCGCGACGAAAGAGGTGATTTATACGCCTGAGTATTATGTCTATAAGCATGTTTGTTCGCAAGTACCCAACGGATCGGTGTATCTGCCGATAAAGGGAAACAACGCGATGATCGCTTTTCTGACGCCTGACAAAAAAATCGTTTTAATTGCCGCCAACAGCACGGACGCAGACCAACAGGCGTCGGTCAAAATCGGTAAGAAATATTTGAATGTTCGTTTGAATCAACATTCATTCAACACATTCATAATTCATCATAAAAAATAAATTATTAATATCTAAAACAAGAAACACAATGTACAAAAATTCAGAAGTATGGTTTGTAACAGGGGCGCAACTCCTGTACGGTGGCGAAGCAGTCATCGCTGTGGATGCTCATTCCACCGAAATGGTCAAAGGATTGAACG
>JAISUM010000121.1 GCA_031272095.1 Candidatus Symbiothrix sp.
GGATATTTTCTTGCCTCGCGCCGATTTTATCCGCCGCCTGAATTTTTGCCTGCAGACACAACAGTGGTGCAGCCGCAAGATTCAGTATTGATAAAACCAGACAGCATCCAAACCGACACGGTCCCTGATGTCAAAACGAAAATCAAAAAGCAGGAACAGATTAAAAAGACTGTTGAGAAGAGTCAAGAGAATAATACTGAGACAGAAGAGGAGCAGCCGGTACGCGGATTAACGCCCATCGCGGATACAGTCAATATTACTAACGAGGCTGAGGTTGTTTTGTTTGTGATGAGGTGAAAATGAGGTTTTTTTAGGGGATCCCGCGTCAAGCGCGGGATGACGCGAGCATTAATCAGGCAGAAAAATTTCTATCTCAATTTTTACCCCAATAATCGCCAAAGTTGAAAAATAATTTGTGTATTAGAAAAATAAAATGTACTTTTACGCGCTTTTTCAAGTAAATGGGAATTATTTATAACTTAAAAACAACAAATTTACAATGAAACACGATGTTTTTGAACTGTCCATAAACGAATTGCAGGAGATCGGAACCGACCTGCAATCGAAAATCGCCGATGGGCTGCAACAAGACGGAGAAGAAATCGCCTGTTTGCCTACCTACATCACCCCGGGTGGCGAATTAGAAGGAAAAGTATTAGCATTAGATTGGGGCGGCACTAATTTTCGCGCCGCTATCGTTCTGTTTGAAAAAGGTAAAAAACCGGTCATCATGGAAAATCTTAAAAAACCGCTTTCCTGCAAAGAAACGGAAGGTTTTTCGCAGGAAGATCTTTGGAACGAAATGGCGCTGTTGATCGGGCAACTAAAAGATTTAGACCGGTCGGTTACGCATATCGGCTACTGTTTTTCCTATCCGGCAGAATCGACGCTCAACGGCGATGCAATCCTGTTGCGATGGACCAAGGAAATCAATATCCCCGATATGGTGAATAAATTGGTCGGCAAACCCCTGATGGAATACCTCAACCGGCACGACAGCATCCGGTCGAAGACGCAATTCACCACCGTCAAAGTAGTGAACGACACCATCGCTTGTCTCTTTGCCGGGCTGGCACAACCCGGATACGACTCCTATATCGGACTGATCGTCGGTACAGGCACCAATATGGCAGGATTGATTCACAAAGCGAAAATCAGCAAACTGAACAAAGATTACAACGGCGGCAACTATATTCCGGTCAATCTCGAATCGGGCAATTTGCAGCCCAAACATCTGACCGTCATCGACGAGCGCGTAGATAAAAATTCACGCGAACCGGGCAAACAAATGTTTGAAAAAGCCATCAGCGGCGGCTATCTCGGTGCTATTTTCCGCCACACCTATCCCGATCTTACCATCGAATCAAAATTCGACGGCGAGAAACTCAGTAACCTGCTGAATTTTCCGGATATATATAAGGATGAATTTGTCTATGTAGCACGCAGTATCTATGCCCGCTCGGCAGAATTGGTAGCGGCTTCGTTAGCAGGTTTGATTTTAATATTGGTGGATTATCAAGACAAAAACACTTTCGACAAATCTATCACCGACATCTGTTTGGCAGCAGACGGAAGCCTGTTTTGGAGCGTCGATCAGAACGGAAAAGATTACCATGTCCTTGTCAAAAAAGCTTTGGAAAGCATTTTAGACAGTTTCGGACTGGGAAATATTTACATACACATTAATCAATTAGACGATGCCAACCTGACAGGAGCTGCCATCGCCACTTTATCGTAAAAAGTCATGAAAAAAATTACAATCTCATTTTTGGCTATCGTCCTCGCGGCAAACAGCTTTGCCCAGACAGCCAATCCCGCGCATCAATGGTTTGAAGAAGCGCGTTTCGGTCTGTTCGTGCATTTCGGCGTATATAGCGCCCTGTGCGACGGCGAATGGATTATGAACACCAAGCCCTATAAGGCAAGCGATTACCGGAAACTGCAACACATCTTCAATCCGCAGCTGTTCGATGCCGCCGAATGGGTCGCCTTGGCAAAAAACGCAGGAATGAAATACATCACTTTCACCTCGCGGCACCACGACAGTTTCAGCAATTGGAATACCCAACAATCCGATTGGAATATTATGAATACGCCCTACGGCAAAGATTTGGTGCGCCAGTTAGCCGACGAATGTCATCGGCAAGGCGTCAAATTGGTATTGTATTATTCGTTGGCAGATTGGATGCGCGACGATTACAGTTTCACCACCGGACGCACCGGACAAAAATCGGGGCGCACCGAGCAGAAAGATTGGTCGCTGTATATCCGCTTCATGAAAGCCCAGCTGACCGAATTGCTCACCAACTACGGCGAAATAGCCGGCATCTGGTTCGACGGCGAATGGGATCAGTTGCCCGACGAAAAATCGGGTGTTGCCATTACGCACGAGATGTCGAAAGTCGATTGGCATTTCGGCGAAATCTACGATCTAATCCACCGTTTACAGCCCAACTGTATGGTCTCCAACAACCACCATTTGCCGCCATTGCCGGGAGAAGACTATCAAGCATTTGAAAAAGACCTTCCGGGCGAAAACACCGGCGGCGGATTTTCAGCCAACCAAAAAGTATCCAACCGACTGCCGCTCGAAACCTGCGAAACCATCAACAATTCGTGGGGCTACCGTATGAACGACAGCCGTTTTAAATCGCTCAAAGAGCTGATACATTTATTGGTACGGGCTGCCGGCTATAACGCCAATCTGTTACTGAATGTCGGACCGGAACCCACCGGTAAAATTCAGCCCGAATGTGTCGAACGCTTGCAGGCAATAGGCGAATGGATGACGAAATACGGTCATACAATCTACGGCACACAAGGCGGCGACATCAAACCGCAATCGTGGGGCGCAATCACCCGCAAAGGCAATGTGCGCTATATTCACCTTTTAAATAAAGAAAGCGACGAGCTGACTTTGCCGATAGCTGCCAAAATCCGCTCCGCCCGCTGGCTGCAATCCGACGCGCCGGTGAGCTGGAAACAAAATAAATCCAAGAAAGAAGTAACATTTAAAATAAACCTGCCCACCGACGAGATAGACAATATTATAGAAGTCGTTACGGCAGAATAACACACAAACAGATATGAATAAAAAATTAACTATTGCCCTTGTGGCGCACGATCAGCGCAAAGCCGATATGGTAGAATGGGCTGTTTTCAATGCAGAAACCCTGTCGAAACATCGTTTGGTATGCACCGGAACAACCGGTAGCCTGATCAAAAAAGCATTTGAAGAAAAAGGCATAGCGGCGGAAGTCATTTGTATGAACTCCGGACCTCTTGGAGGCGACGCCGAAATAGCTGCAATGGTCGTCAGGAAAGAGATCCATTTAGCGATCTTTTTGATCGACGACCTCAATCCGCAACCACACGAAGCCGACATACAGATGTTGCTCCGTCAATGCCGGATTCACAACGTGCCTATCGCCTGCAACCGCTACAGCGCCGATCTGATGATCACAAGCAGCCTTTGGGACAACGACAAATACGTCCCTACAATACCGCAATATATCAAATTTAACAGACAATGAATATAAAATTAGCAGTTTTACCCGGCGATGGAATCGGACCGGAAATTGTTGCGCAGGCTTTGGACGTTACCAAAGTCGTATGCCGCAAGTTTGGACACACATTGAGTTATGAAACCGCATTGGTCGGCGCGTGCGCGATAGACGCTGTCGGCAACCCCTACCCTACCGAAACGCACGAATTGTGTATGCAATCGGACGCCGTTCTGTTCGGAGCCATCGGTTCGCCGAAATACGACAACGACCCCTCCGCCAAAGTCAGACCGGAACAAGGCTTGTTGGCAATGCGGAAAAAATTGGGCTTGTATGCCAACATTCGTCCGGTAACAACCTTCCCGTCGCTGATCAGCCAGTCGCCTTTGCGTGCCGATCTGGTCGAAGGCGCCGATTTTATGTGCATCCGCGAACTGACGGGCGGGATCTATTTCGGTCGTCCGCAAGGGCGCAGCGAAGACGGAACCACCGCTTACGATACTTGCGTTTATACCATCGAAGAAATTGAGCGGATTCTCCGTTTGGCTTATACTTATGCGATGAAACGCCGTCGAAAAGTAACCGTAGTCGATAAAGCCAACGTGCTATGCACCTCCCGTTTGTGGCGACAGGTTGCGCAGCAAGTATCGAAAGAATATCCCGATGTAACGACAGAATATATGTTTGTCGATAATGCCGCCATGCAGATCATCCAGTTCCCGAAACGTTTCGACGTCATCGTTACCGAAAATATGTTCGGCGACATCTTGACCGACGAAGCTTCGGTCATCACCGGCTCGCTGGGAATGTTGCCGTCGGCGTCTATCGGCGTTCACACGTCGGTTTTTGAACCGATACACGGCTCTTATCCGCAAGCGGCAGGCAAAGACATTGCCAACCCATTGGCAACAGTGCTTTCGGCTGCGCTGATGTTCGATTATGCTTTCAATCTGCATACCGAAGCTGCGCTGATTCGCCAAGCAGTCGATGCCTCAATGACGGCAAACGTGGTTACGGAAGACATCGCCAAGTCGAGCAAAGCCAGCAAAACGTCGGAAGTCGGCAAATGGTTGTCCGATTACATTGAAAAACAATGAAACGGCAATCTCGACAACTCACCATGATTCTCATCCTCATCGCCGTTCTGATGGGGATGATGTTTTATTTGTCGGTTCATAAAACCATTCCGGTACGCGATTGGCAGCAAATTCGCGAAGACGGCGTCTTGCATATCGTCAGCGAATACAACTCGGTCGGATTTTATGTCAGCGGCGATACGCTGGCTGGCTGGCAATACGATTTTTGCAAATACATCGAACAGCGCTCTCAACTGAAAGTCGAAATCGCTTTGGAAAATAATTTGGAGACCGACGTCCGCAAATTGCAGCACAACGAATACGATATTATTGCTATCAACATCCCCATTACTACCGCCGGACGGGCAAATATGGCATTCACCAACCCCATTACCCGGAATAAGCAGGTGCTGGTGCAACGCAAATCGGACGCTGTTCCATTGATTCGTAACCAATTGGATTTGGCTGGCAAAACCGTATATGTGCCGCAATCGTCGCCGGGAATAGTTCGGCTGCGTAACCTGTCGGAAGAAATCGCAATGCCGATCTACATCTGTGAAGTAGAAGATTACACACAGGAACAACTCATCTATCTTGTTGCTTATCAGGACATTGATTATGCCTTGGTCGATAAAGCGATTGCCGACAATAATAGGGCGCTCTTCCCAAATATCGACGTTCAGACCGACGTCAGCTTTATGCAACTGCAATCGTGGGCGACACGCCGCAACTCCCCCGAACTATTAGATAGCCTGAACAGGTGGTTGAAAGAGTTTCAAGAAAAATAAATATCCTAACAAAATATCACCAAATTATTGGAAATTCCAGATTAATCATGTACTTTTGCAGCAGAAAACGCGGGTATCATCCCGAAAATTCTATCATTTTAATATTAAAACATAATTATCCATGAAAACGGAATTGATTTTACAGGCTCTTGAAGCCAAACATCCGGGCGAGCATGAATATCTGCAAGCCGTCAAAGAAGTGTTGCTGTCTATTGAGGAAGTTTACAACGAACATCCCGAGTTTGAAAAAGCGGCGTTGATTGAGCGATTGGTCGAGCCCGACCGCATCTTCACCTTCAAAGTGCCTTGGGTCGATGACAGGGGAAACGTGCAAATCAATCTGGGCTACCGTGTCCAGTTCAACAATGCGATAGGTCCCTACAAGGGCGGTATTCGCTTTCACGCCTCCGTCAATCTGTCTTCACTCAAATTTTTAGGTTTTGAACAAACATTCAAGAATGCCTTGACAACCTTGCCGATGGGCGGCGGGAAAGGCGGTTCCGATTTCAATATACGCGGAAAATCCAATGCCGAAGTGATGCGGTTTTGCCAAGCCTTTATCTTGGAACTCTGGCGACATATTGGTCCCGATACCGACGTTCCGGCAGGCGATATTGGCGTTGGCGGACGCGAAATCGGTTATATGTACGGCATGTACAAAAAATTGGCAAGAGAAAATACCGGTACCTTCACCGGCAAAGGTTTGGAATATGGCGGCTCACTGATTCGACCGGAAGCTACCGGATTCGGCGGCATCTATTTCGTTGTCAATATGTTGAAAACGAAAGGATTAGACATCAAAGGAAAAACCATCTCCATCTCCGGTTTCGGCAATGTGGCTTGGGGCGCCGCCCTGAAAGCCACCGAACTGGGCGGAAAAGTCGTAACCATCTCAGGACCTGACGGTTACGTTTATGACCCACAAGGCATTTCCGGCGAAAAAATCGACTATATGCTCGAATTGCGAGCGTCGGGCGAAGACATCGTCCGTCCTTATGCGGAAAAATATGGCGTCGAATTTTTTGAAGGAAAACGTCCATGGCAACAAAAAGTAGATATCGCTTTGCCTTGCGCCATTCAAAACGAATTGGACGAACACGATGCACAAACGCTGATCGACAATGGCGTTACCTGCGTCGCCGAAATTTCCAATATGGGATGTACCGCCGAAGCCGTCGATTTGATGGTGGAAAAAGGCATTTTGTTCGCCCCCGGCAAAGCTGTGAACGCAGGTGGCGTCGCTACTTCCGGTTTGGAAATGACGCAAAACGCGATGCACTTGCAATGGTCGGCAGAAGAAGTGGACGCCAAATTGCACCAAATCATGAACAATATCCACGAACAATGCGTCCGCTATGGCACCCAAGCCAATGGCTACATCAACTATGTGAAAGGCGCCAACATCGCAGGATTTATGAAAGTTGCCCACGCTATGATGGCGCAAGGGATCGTATGAGTGATTAGTGGTTAGTGGTTAGTGATTAGTTGGGGGCACTGATAGTATCGCTTTGGAGTGATGCGATCAGTAAAAAAAGCCCGTCATGGCGGAATTTATCCCGACCTATCGGGGCTTGATCCGCCATCCCCTTCAAAGCCCATTTACCACAAAGGCAAAAAAGGCAAAGAGTCTGCGTCAAATCAGCGTTCCCTACTCCCGGGGCAGGGGGGTGAGGTCTGCATTTCTACTGTGGTTGTTTTGTTTGTAATGAGGTAAAAATGAGGTTTTTTCAGGGGATCCCGCGTCAAGCGCGGGATGACGCAAGCATTAATCACTACCCAATGGCTTGAAAAGCCAAATTTTCATAACCGCAGGGCAAAGCGTAGCGGCGACCTGCGGAAGTGGCAACAAGAACAAACTCTGCCCGAATGGGCAGAACTTCGATGTTTTGCCCTTCGGGCAAGTGGCGGTGGAATATGCAAACACCGCAGGTCGTTGCCCTGCGGTTATGAAAATCAAGCCCATTCGGGCTATTATTGATTTGCCACAAACCATTTCAGCTATTTTTTACTGATAGCATCACTCCGAAGTGATACCATCAGTTTGCCGGAGCGTCTTTTGAAAAATCGTAAAAGGTGGCTCGCATCAGATTAGTGAGCGCCATCTGGTAACTGATATACGCCGAGAGGTGCGACGTACGTGCCGTATTCAGGCGGTTGCGTTCCAGCGCCAAAGCCTGACTGTCGATATCACCGTCGGTATAGCGTTGCAGGGTGATCTCGAAACTTTTTTCGGCAACAGCTATATTTTTTTCCAAGAGCTGCAAACGTTTGAGGCTGCTGCTGACATTTGCCGCTAAATTGCGCACTTCGGTTTCGATGTCGCGGCGTGTATTTTCGCGGCTCAACAGACTTTGTTTGTAGCGGGTCTGCGCAGCGCGTACCAAAGAGCGATTTTCGCCCCAGTCGAAGATCGGAATACTGACCGTGAAACCGACGCCATAACTCACCGGCGCGTTCATGAAATGTTCGTAGGACGACTGTACGCTGTTCGGAATCCGCATATCGGTCGTAGAAGAGGCTGTCCCCACTTTTTCGATATAAGCATTAAAATTCCCGCGTATGCGCCCGTTGAGTTGCTGCCGTTTGACGTCTAACAAAATCAGTTCGGCGGCGATTTCCTCTTCGCGCAACTCGGTACGGTTGTCCAAAGCCAACTGCACGGCGTGGTCGGCGTCCACAAAAACCGGCTTGTAAATCAGTTCGCTGCTCAAGCTGACGCTATCGCTCAATTCGATGCCTATCAGCTCTTTGAAGGAGTTGGTCGATGAGTTTTGGCTGAGCAAAGCGGCGTCGTAATTACTTTGCGCTTCCGCCAAATCGACCTCCATTTGCAGGGCATCCACTTCGCGAATCAGACCTGCTTCATATTTGTTTTTCGAGATTTCGTAAGCCTCTGTTTGCCGGTCTAAATTCATACGGGCGATTTCGGAACTTTTTTGCGACATCAGCAGGTTATAATACGAATTACTAACCTGCGCCACCATAGACAATTCGTTGCGTTGCAGCGTTTTGTTTGCCCGCTCGTATGCCAATTCCGCATTTTTGATTGCCACCCGAATCGAGCTGTAGCCATACAAGAGATCCAAGGGCTGACGAAAACCGATGCGGGTATTCAGATTGGATGTGATCGTATTGCCGTCGTAATAATCGCGATAAGCCGCTAATCCCGACTGCACAAAAATATTTCCGTCGGTAGGCAGCGGTTGATTGATAGTCAGTCCGCTCGAAAGCGTCAAGCGATGGACGGTGTAAAAGTCAATCACATCGGCATATTGTCTGACGGTCTGATCGAATGACGGCAAGGTCAGTTCCATATCAACGTGCGTTTTCAGCTGACGTTTAGCCGATTGCAGGTTGTATTCGGCGATTTTCAACTCGTGCATCAAATTCTGCATCGTATAACTTTTTTCTTTGGCGATGACGATGCTCTGCTCTAATGTCAGGTCATAATTTTCGGCGCATAGTCTTGTAGAGAATGCGCTCGCAACAATGGCAATAGCCGTAAAAACTGTTCTTTTCATCTTAATATATATTGTTTACCGATAAGGCACGATAAATCGACACCCCTACTAATCACTAACCACTAATCACTAATCACTAACCACTCTACACTTATCGGAGTGAATCATTCCATCTTTGATAAAGATATTTCGATGCGCATAATCGGCGATTTCAGCCTCGTGCGTAATCAGGATAATGGTATTGCCTTCGTCGTGCAATTCCTGAAACAGCGCCATGATTTCTACGCCGGTTTTTGAATCCAAAGCGCCGGTCGGCTCGTCTGCTAACAGGATGCCCGGATGCGTAACCAAAGCGCGGGCGATGGCAACACGCTGTCGTTGTCCGCCCGACAGTTCGCCGGGTTTGTGGTCAAGTCTGCCGGACAGCCCTACCCTTTCCAAAGCCTCCAAAGCGCGTTTTTTGCGTTCTGCGGCAGGCATACCGGCATAAATCAGCGGCAATTCGACGTTTTGCAAGCTGTTGAGGCGCGGTAAAAGATTGAAATTCTGGAAGACAAAACCGATCTCGCTGTTGCGCATCGCCGATAGTTGGTCGTCGTTCAGAATGCTGACGTCTGTTCCTTTGAAAAAATAATGTCCGCTTGAAGGCGTATCCAAACAGCCGAGAATGTTCATCAAAGTAGATTTTCCCGATCCGGAAGGTCCCATGATCGACACATATTCGCCTTTGGCAATATGCAAATTGATGTTGCGCAAAGCCGGAATTTCGTTTTCGCCTATGGCATAGTTCTTTATGACATCGACAAGTTTTATCATTTTATCTGCATTTTTTATTCATATCGAATCGAATCTACCGGTTTGAGGTTGGCGGCATTTTTGGCGGGCAAATAGCCGAAACAGATCCCTACTATCACCGAAAAAGCGAAGGCTATCACGATGGAATACAAGCGAATACAGGTACTCACATCGGTAAAAAAGCTGACAATCAACGACAAGCTGACGCCCAAGACTACACCAATCAGTCCGCCGGTGATGCTGATAGCGACTGCTTCGGCGACAAACTGGCTCATAATGTCGGCTTTTCGTGCGCCTATCGACCGACGAATCCCTATTTCCCGCGTGCGTTCCATCACCGTCGCCAACATAATGTTCATAATGCCTATTCCGCCCACTAACAGCGAGATAGCTGCAATAGCGCCCAACAAAAAATTATAGATCTGCCGCTCTTTTTCTTCTTGTTTCAGCAATTCGTATGGCACTACGATATTATAATCTTCGTTGTTGAAATGGCGGCGTTTCAGAATTTCATTGACCAGCTGCGAGGCTTGTACGATGGTTGCCGAGTTTTCGACTTGCACGGTAATCTGCTGTATTTCATTGGATAACTCCTTTTCGCGGGTAAAACGATTGAGAAAAGTCGAGAGCGGCAAATAGACGTCGGTATTCAAATCACGCGCCGCAAGTTCGCCGACAGTTTCGGTGAACAGCGTTTTCGACGCCAGCACACCCACCACCTCCATCCACTGATCGTCGATTTTGACCATTTGTCCGATGGGGTCGGTCTGCGCAAACAGGAGCGTCGCCACGCCTGCGCCCAGCACACAGACCTTCATTCTGCTATTGTACTGACTTTCCTGAATAAATTCGCCGGATTTGAGCGTATAATTCATCATTTCCAAATAACCGGCGCTCACGCCCACAACGGTCGATTTCACCGATTTGTCGGCATATTTCACTTCTGTAGCAATCTCGGCTTGGGAGGCAACCTGATTGACGCCGGGCAGTATTTCACGGATGACTTCGGCGTCTTGCAGCGACAGCCCTTGCGAAAATCGCGCCCGCACTTCTTCCAACTCGTTGTCCGACAGATTTTTTTCGCGCACAATAATATTATTGACGCCCAAATCCTGATATTTGGCAATCGCCTCGCGTTTGGCGCCTTCGCCGATAGAAAGCATCGTGATGACCGACGCCACGCCGAAAATGATTCCCAACATCGTCAAAAACGAGCGAAACTTATGGTCGGATACGCCGCTTAAAGCCAATTTTATATTTTCGTCTAACTGCATAAATATCTTATTTTTAATCGGTTAAATATTCGCAACTGACGGTCATACCGGGTTTCAGGCGCAAGTCGTTGTTCAATATTTTGACTTCCACATCGAATGTTTTTTGTTTTGTTTTCGAGTCGCGCCGATAGCAAAATTTGCCGATATAACTGATTTCGCCGTCAAAAACAACATTCGGCATCGCATCTAAACGCACGGCAACTTTCAGCCCCTCTCTGATCCGCAAAAAATCGGTTTCGCTGATGCATGTATTGACTTTGATACTGGTCAAATCGGGGACGCTTGCCATCCGGTTATTGACGGACACTACATCGCCGATTTTGTACATCGTATTGGTGCGCTGGTTGTTCGCAATCTGAAAAATACCGTCGATAGGGGTGCGAATCGTGAATTTATCCATCATATTAAAGGCATCTCGAATATCGTCTTGAATCTGCCTGACCGTGATTTCCTGTTTTTTCAGCTCGTTGGCATTAATGATCCGCGCCAATTCCATTTTCTTTTGCTCTTTTGCCAAGCGGATTTTTTCCTGTTCAAACTCTAACTGTTTGATTTGTTGGATACGCACCGGCTCAAAACGCGAGGCTTCGAGTTCGGTTTTCTTCATATCGTAAGAGGCTTGCGCATTTTTGATACCGGCGTTCAGGTCGTTGAGTTTCGTATCGTGATTGACGATCATTTTTTCGAGGGCTGCCTGCTGTAATTCGAGCTGACTTTCCTGATCGATGACGTATTTTTTAACGTCGGTCAAATCCAATTGAATGATAGAATCGCCCGCGTGAACGACTTCTCCGTGTTCAAGAATCCCGATGATGCGCATATCCCACCAGCGCCTGCCCATCCTGTTCAGCACAAAAGATTGCGATGAAATAGCCGCCAGCTCGCCGGTTTCGACAATGTTTTTACCCTTTTTCGCTTTGCCTTCCAAATCGTCGTCCGAATGGCTGCAAGCCGTCAGCAAAGCGATCAATAATATTACTGCCAACTGTTTCATTTTGAATCTTTTAGCTTATTTGCATTTTTATCGTCCGTCTGAAACGGATTTGCCAACGCTACTTTGTCTTTCTCGTCCAAACCTTTCACGATCACGGCATAATCGGCATTGACGGCGCCGGTTTCCACCTCTGTTTTGTCAAAACTGCCGCCCGTCTTTTTATAGACAAATTGCCGATCCCCCTCGCTGTGCAAGGCTTCGAGCGGCACATAGAGCACATCGGTCAACTTGTCGATGATGATACGGCAACTGACAGTCAAGCCCGGTAGCAGGTTAGGATTGGTTTCGTGAATCAGAATTTCCACCGGAAAAACTTTGATCTTCGTCGATCCCTCTTTGTTCACCGCCAAATTGGCGATCGTCATCACTTCGCCCGTGAAAACGCTGTCGGAAAAGGCGTCGGGCTTGATTTCGACCTGCAAACCTTTGCTGATTTTGGCAATATCGACTTCGTTGATAGACACCGTCGCTTTCAGTTTCGACAAATCGGGCAGCTGAATCAGCGCCGAATTGCTCCACGACTGGTCGCCGACCGTGAATTTGTTGCCGGTGCTCCAGTTTTTGTTGATGATAGCGATCCCCGGCGAGGGTGAAATCACCGACAGCTTGTTCAAGGTCTCGTAGGCTTCTTTCAGTCGCGCACGGTCTTGAGCAATATCCAAATTTTTCTGCTTGATTTCTTCTTTCTGAATTTTGATGCGATTTTCGATTTGTTCTTCCGCCTGCAAAAGTGCATTGTCGGCTTTTTCAAGATTCAAACGGATCGTTTTTTTCGACATATCAGATTCATACACAGCCGCTTCATAACGAATTTTCGAGATCTCCTGCGAAATTTTCGTTACCTGATAATCGGCTCGCAACTCTTCCAAATCGGAGGCATGTTGCGCTTTCATCCTTTCGAGTTCGGCAAGACTGATTTCCACCCGATTTTCGCTCTCGGTGATGTTGCGCTGCACGTCGGCGGGGTCGAAAACGATCAGTGTGTCGCCCGCATTAACTTCCGCGCCGTCTTTCACTATCTGACTGATTTTCAGGTTGCCGTAGCGCCACGAGATACTCGGCGAAAAGATCGTTGTGGATTGCATTGCCTCTATTTCGCCTTCTTCATAGACTTCAATGTAAAAATCGCCCTTTTTCACGGCGCCGACAGGCGTTTCAAGCGTCTTTTCTTTTCCGCAGGCAAACAGAAAAAGCAGCGCAGGCAAAAGATATCCAATCCTTATTTTTTGTTTCATATCGCGTATTATTGATTTATTTTGATGAGTGAAATTTCTTCTCCTGCTTTCAAACCCGATACGACGACTGCCTCTTTGGTCGAAACGACGCCGGTCTGTATCGGTCGCCGTTCAAAGCCTTTGGCTGTCTTGACATATACCGTTTTGAGAGAATCCTCGTCGAAGACAGCGACCTGAGGAACGACAATCGCATCCGGCACTTTTTTCGTAATCACCTTACAACGAGCTGAATAGCCTGCCGAAGGCATTTGCAAAGCGCTGTCGATTACCGCCTCCATTTCATAGAGTTTGATTTTGGAAGGCTGATCGCCACTATAGATCGTAACGGTAGCGCGCCCCATCGAAAAAGTTCTTACATTGGTCTGTCCGATCGGCGATTTCATCGTGATATGTCCCCACGCACGGTTATCCGGCATCGCATCGAAAGCAATTTCCACCGAATCGTTGATATTGATGATCCTGCTATCGGTTTCCGACGCCGTCAGTTTGAGTTTCATTTGATGGCTTGCAGGCATATAAGCAAACATCACGCCGCCCCAGATTTCACCGCCAAGACGCACATTGACCCAACCCTCTCGCGCAAGGTACACGATACCGTCCTGCGGTGCGCGGATGGTCGTAGCGTCCATGCGGTCTTTGATTTGTTTGACCTGCATTTCCACTTGTTGCAGCCGTATTTCCGCCTGATGCAATTCGGATTGCTGAATGGTATAAAACGATTCCAATTTCTTTTCCAACTTTTTTCGTGTAATAAGAATCTGTTCCAATTCCAGTTCCTTGATTTTTCGCTGTACGGGCGAGGCGTATTCTATTTGCAGCGAATCCATTTGTGCTATTTGCGTATCTGCCTCATTGTTAAGCACCTGCGCCTCCATCAATGCCTGATTCATGATCTGATTGACCTTCAATTCCGCTAAATTACTTTTCTGTATTTCATATTCCGACAAGATGGTTTCGTATTCGGTTTCTATCGCGTCGGCGTCAATAATGGCAATCACGTCGCCCGCTTTGACCTCCGTGCCGTCTTCGATCAGATAAGCCAAAACGCCTTCAACATTTTCATTGACAGTAATCGGTATGATATCCACCAATTCTACATAGCCTTCCACATAAGCCACCTCCTCAAAATCGGTCTGTTGCACCTTATATACCGGCGCATTTTGATCATTCGATTGACAGGCAACAGCCATACAGCAGAACGCGACAAGGCAATATCGGAGGACTTTTGTTTTCATTTCAACCACTTTTTACTGCGATACCATGCCACCGATTCTTCCAAACCGCGTTGCAAATTGTAATCGGCGTGAAATCCCAATTCCGTTTCTATCGGACGGGTATCGCAACGCCAATCGCGCTGTTTCATTATTTCGTATTTATCTCGGTTGAGCGTAGAGGCTTTTCGCGTACATCGGGCGATGGTTTCAGCGACCACAGAAACGAGTTTCAGCCCCCAAATCGGTACCCGCAAACGCACAACCCGCTTTTTTCCCAATGCTTGTTGCGCGAACTGCGTATATTGCGCGTCGGAATATACCTGTCCGTCCGCCACATCATAGCGGCGATTGGTCAGCGGACTTTCTAACGCCAAAACGACCGCTTTCGCCAAATCTTTCACATAGATAAACGTGAGCTGCTGCGCCTGTCTGCCGACAGTCAAATCCCAGCCTGACTGAATGGTTTTCAACATCAGAAAATAATCTTTGTCGCGGGGTCCGTAAACGCCGGTCGGGCATAAAATCATACAGGGAAAATTCGTTTGCGACTGTAAAAACTGTTCTGCCTGCTGTTTGCTGTGTCCGTAGCGCGTCTTCACCTGCGGATGATGGGCGGAAAAACTGCTCATCAGCAGAAATTTATCGGGAACATTACCTGTATCCTGCAATGCCTCGATCAGATTTTTGGTGTATTGATAATTCACGCGATCAAATTCGGCATAATCCAAACATTTGGTCAATCCGGCATTATGCACGACGTAATCCCATCGTCCGTATTGCGCACGGTGTTGAACGATCTGCTGTTTCAGGCAGTCTTTATCGTTGTAATTCAAATCAATAAACCTGATACGGGGATCTTGCAGGTATTCGCGATTGCCGGTTTTTCGGACGCCAGCCCAAGTTGTCCAATCTTTTGACAGTGCGGCTTCGGTGATAAAACTGCCAATAAAGCCGTTGGCGCCTGTGATCAATACCGTTTTCATCGTCTTGCTTGAAAAAATCGTTTCATCAAATCGGAGGCTTGTGCTGCCAAAACGCCGCTTGTTACTTCGGTTTTCGGATGCAACAATTCGGGCGAATAGCGAGTATAACCGCGTTTTTCATCGGAGGCGCCATAGACGACGCGCTGTATTTGCGCCCATGCGAGAGCGCCTGCACACATGGGGCAGGGTTCGAGGGTAACATAGAGGGTAGATTCCGATAGGTATTTGCCTCCCAGCGTATTAGCGGCAGCTGTGATTGCCTGCATTTCGGCATGCGCGGTTACGTCGTTCAGGGTTTCCGTCAGATTATGGGCGCGTGCAATAATTCGATTATTGCAGACAACGATAGCTCCTACCGGCGTTTCTCCTTTATCGAAAGCGGTCTGCGCTTCCAATAATGCCTGTTGCATATATTGTTCGTCGGCGTTCAATCTTTTTTGATGGTCAAAATACGGACGTCTGCTCTGGGAAAATCGCCTGCTCCGGTCGGAACGGCTGCAATCTTATCTACAACATCCAAGCCTTCGACGACTTCGCCGAAAACGGTGTAATCTCCATCCAAATGGATCGCTCCGCCAAGCGCACGGTAAGCTTCTTTCTGTTCGGGCGTCCAAGTTTTGCCGGTGCGTTGCTGCATATACGCGATTTCTTCATCGGAAAACGGGCGTCCCTGCACAATATAAAACTGCGTAGGCGACGATTTTTTTTCGGGATTGACGTGATCGCCCATACGCGCCGCTGCTATGGCGCCTTTTTTGTGGAAGTATTCCGGCACAATTTCGGCGGGAATCAAGGTTGTATCTGCTTGCGCCGTATCGGCATGCGGCTTGGTAGATAAATCACCGGTCTGAATCATAAATCCTTTGATGATCCGGTGAAACAACACACTGTCGTAACGCTGTTCGGCGACTAATTTTTCAAAATTTGCCTTGTGTAAAGGCGTTTTGTCGTACAGCTGAATTTTGATGTTGCCCAAACTTGTTTCTATCGTGTAAGTTTGCGCATTGGTTTGACATGCCATAAATATTAGGATATTAATGAATAATACTGCGTATTTCATATTGCATTGAGCTTTAAAATTGCTGATCGTAATTTTTCGGACAGTTCCGATGATACGGGGGTCAAAGGCAGCCGCAATTTGTTTTCTATCTTATCCAAAAGCTGCATCACGCACTTGATGCCTGCCGGACTGCCCTCTGCAAAAAGCAGCTGATAGAGATCGGCAAAACGCTGATGGATCGATTGCACGGCGTCGGCATCGCCCAACATACAGCGATGTACCATAGCGCCAAATTTCAACGGAAAAGCATTCGCCAAAACGGAGATCACGCCGATGGCGCCGCGATCTATCATCGAATACGCCAAAGCGTCATCACCGCAAATCACTTGAAAATGATCGGGTTTGCGGTCAAGTATCTCCTGCGCCTGTTCCATATTACCCGACGCTTCTTTGACGGCAATGATATTTTCGACTTCCGTTGCCAAACGCAAAGTGGTTGCAGCCGTCATATTGACGCCGGTACGACCCGGTACATTGTATAAAATCACCGGACACGGCGAGGCTTGCGCTATCTGTTTGTAATGCTGAAAAATGCCTTCCTGATTGGGTTTGTTGTAGTAGGGAACGACCGACAGAATAGCGTCCACGCCGGTCAAATCTTCTGTCTGCAAACGTTGTACAACAGCTTGCGTATTGTTGCCGCCCAAACCCATAACGATGGGCAAGCTTCCTGCTATATGATTGACTATCAGATTTTTGATGCGGTGTTGTTCTTCGAGGGTCAAAGCAGGCGTTTCGGCGGTAGTTCCCAGAATCACCAAATAATCGGTTTTATTCTGTATATGAAAATCGAGTAATCGCAATAGCGCCGATTCATCCACACTGTCATCGGATAGAAAAGGCGTAACTAACGCTACCCCCAGTCCGGCAAAGCTGTCTTGTTGCATATATGAAATAAATTTTCTAATGAGTGGACCTGGAGGGATTCGAACCCTCGTCCAAACGAGGAACCAACCTGCTTTCTACATGCTTATCTGCCTTTATTTTTTCGATTCGACACAAGACGGCAGCCACCAATCTCGAACTTATTTCCTGAATTTCATCTGCAACACGGAACCTTTTACAGACTATCTCCGATATTCCTGCACCACCTTATCGGTCAGCTTCGAAGCCACAGCTCCGGGTGATGTCTCGTTTCAACTTCCTTGAGTCGAAATTAAGCTAAATCTACTGTTCTTCGATCAAGCAGCGAGAGCGTAAGTATTTTCGCCAATTAATTGTTGTCATCCGTGATTAAAGTGTCGGACAACGACACACTGCATGCTTACAAATCATTTCTGCCCGCTGTCAAAACCGGTCAAGCCCATGATTGCGGCTGCAAAGGTAATAAATAATTACGAATCATGAATGACAAATCACTAATTTATAAAGGCTGAATTAGTTTTTTTTTGATATTCAGGAGTAATTTTAGTTTTTTTAAAATCTTTTTGGGGCAAACAGAAAAAAAGAATCCCCCAAAAGGAAAAATTATTTGCGTATTTAGCAAGAAAATCGTACTTTTGCAGCGTTTTGAAAAAACAACATTATTATAGAGAGAACATGAAACGGACAACAAGAATCATTTTATTTGCAATCATCGCTGTTTTGTTATTGGGGATGGCGTTTTTCACGCCCGTCAAACATTTTTTCACGAAGAACGACAGCTTGTCGGCGCCTGCATCGGGCAAAATTTTAGACAGACAGAAAAGCCAACCGCTCAATGTGTATGCCAAAATTCTCCACCCGGAAACGCTGAGCAACATTATCTACGTCTCGACTGCGACACTGATTCCCGACGAAGAAGTAGATTTGAGCTTTGAAAGTACCGGAAAAATCACCGATATATTTTTCAAAGAAGGTTCAAACGTACAAAAAGGACAGCTGCTCGCCAAAGTCAATGACCAGCCGCTGCAAGCCGAATTGCAAAAATTACAAGCCCAAATACCATTAGCAGAAGACCGCGTGTTCCGCCAAAAATCGCTCTTGGAAAAAGACGCTGTCAGCCGCGAAGCCTACGAACAGGTCAGCACCGAATTAGAAAAACTGAAAGCCGACATCGAATTGGTGCAGGCACGAATCGCTCAAACCGAACTCCGCGCTCCTTTCGACGGCGTTATCGGCTTGCGCAATGTGAGCGTCGGCGCCTACGTTTCGTCTTCGACAGTGATCAGCCATCTGACCAAAATTTCCCCGCTGAAAATCGAATTTTCCGTTCCCGAACGGCAGGCTGATTTCATCCATGCCGGGATGCCGATCACCTTCCGAATCAATGCAGAGTCGGATATAAATATTTATAACGCAACCATTTACGCTGTCGAATCGCGCCTCGATGAAAAGATGTATACCCTGAAAGTGCGTGCCGTCTATCCCAACAGCAACCATCAATTACATCCGGGCAGCTATGCCAGCGTCGAAATTGTCAGCCACGAAATTCCGAATGCGCTCGTCGTACCCAACGAGGCAGTCATCGCCGAGATGGGACACGATATTGCATACGTTTATTCGGACGGACACGCCAAACGTGTCGAACTGACCAAAGGCATGCGCACCGAAGCCAATCTGCACATAGTGAAAGGTTTAGAGTTCGGCGACACCCTGATCATCAGCGGTATCATGCAGCTGCGCGACGACCTTCCGGTAACGTTAGACAAATTGAATTAACAAGCCGAATTAACACCGATATATTTATGAAAACCGACAGAATCTTATGGGCGGACGATGAGATTGACCTGCTCAAACCTCATATCCTCTTTTTGGAAGACAAAGGATTTGAAGTGAAAACCGTTTGCAGCGGTCAAGACGCCATCGAAGCTTGCAAAGAAGATGTTTTTGACCTGATATTTTTAGACGAAAATATGCCCGGATTGAGCGGCTTGGAAACATTGGCGCTCATCAAGGAAAGCCATCCGGCTACTCCGGTGATTATGATCACCAAAAGCGAAGACGAAGGCATTATGGAACAGGCTATCGGCAGCAAAATCTCGGACTACCTGATCAAACCGGTCAATCCCAATCAAATATTGCTGTCTATCAAAAAAAACCTGCATAAAAATCAAATCATCACCGAGACAACTACCTCCGGCTACCAGCAGGAATTTATGAAAATCGGAATGCAAATCAACGATTCTTTCACAACGGAAGACTGGAAAGATGTGTATAAAAAGTTGGTTTATTGGGAGTTAGAATTAGCAGAATCGGATACGGGTATGACCGACCTCTTGCAAACGCAAAAAACGGAAGCCAATCAGATATTTTGTAAATTCATTAAGAAAAACTACGAAAAATGGATCGTGTCCGGCGAAAACCGTCCGCTGATGAGCGTCGATATTTTCAAACAATGCCTCTTTCCGCTGTTAGAAAAAGGCGAAAGGGTGTTTTTTATCGTCATCGACAATTTCCGTTTAGACCAGTGGAGAGCCATACAAGATATGTTGGCGGAATATTTCACCTTTCAGGAAGATTTGTATTATTCGATCTTGCCCACCGCGACACAATACGCCCGCAATGCGATTTTTTCGGGATTGATGCCACTGCAAATCGCCCGTATGTTTCCCGAATTGTGGGTAGATGAAGACTCCGATGAAGGCAAAAATCTGAACGAGGCGCCGCTGATCCAAACCCAAATCGACCGCTTTCGTAAAAAAATCACCTTCTCCTATCACAAAATTAATGAATCGAACTACGGCGAAAAAATACTGCAAAATTTCAACCAATTAGACAATTACCAACTTAATGTATTGGTCTTGAATTTTGTAGATATGCTGTCGCACGCCCGCACAGAATCGAAAATGGTGCGCGAATTGGCGGTAAACGAGGCGGCTTACCGCTCGCTCACCCGCTCGTGGTTCAAACATTCGAGCACGCTCGATCTGTTTAAAAAAATCGCCGACTCCGGTTGCAAAATCGTTTTGACTACCGACCACGGCACCATACGGGCAACCGAAGCCATCAAAGTGATCGGCGATAAAAATACCAATACCAACCTGCGGTATAAATTGGGTAAAAACCTGTCATACAATCCGAAAGAAGTTTATGAAATCACACATCCCGAAAAATTCGGATTACCTGCACCCAACGTCAGCACCCGCTATATTTTTGCGCTCAATAACGATTTCTTCGCCTATCCCAACAATTACAATTACTATGTATCCTATTATAAAAATACATTTCAACACGGCGGCATTTCGATGGAAGAAATGCTGATCCCGTTGATCACATTAGAACCTAAATAATAAAAAATATGAATTTGCCTGATTTATTTATCACAAGAACGAAAGCCCTACTGGGCAACGAATGGGATGCCTTCTACGCAGCATTAGACAGCGAAAGTCCGACTTCGGTACGGCTCAATCCGCGCAAATATCCGCGCATAAAAACAAATACGCCCGATTACGTCGCCTTGCCGATAGACCAGCCTGTTCCTTGGGCAAGCAACGCTTATTATCTGCAAAATCGTCCGACATTTACGCTCGACCCGCTGTTCCACGCCGGTTGTTATTATGTGCAGGAAGCCTCGTCGATGAGTTTGGAACAACTGATCCGTCCTTATTTGCAGCCCGAACTTAAAGTCTTGGACTTGTGTGCCGCCCCCGGAGGCAAATCTACGCATTTGATTTCGCTATTGAGCGACGACAGCCTGCTGGTTGCCAACGAAACCATCCGCCAGCGCGTGAGAAGTTTGACGGAAAATGTTACAAAATGGGGCTATCCCAACGTGCTTGTTACCAACAAAGACCCGCAGTATTTTTCGCAATATTCGCAATTTTTCGACATCATCGTCGCCGATTTGCCCTGTTCGGGCGAAGGAATGTTCAGAAAAGATGCCAACAGCATCAACGAATGGTCAATCCATAATATCAAACTATGCGCCGACCGACAAAAACGCATCATGGCTGACTGCTGGGAAAGCCTGAAACCCAGCGGATTGCTGATTTACAGCACTTGTACCTACAATATTGAAGAAAACGAAGACAACCTCGAATGGATTTGCCACAATCTGGGAGCAAGAATCATCTCTCCTCCCCAGCGATTTTTCCCGCATCAAATTCAAGGCGAAGGTTTCTGTATCAGCATGTTACAAAAAAACGATATGCCGGAAAACTACGACGCCGATCCGAAAAGGATTTTGCAAAACTTGAATGCAATACGCATCCCGCCCATACAACCGCACACATCCGCGATGTCGGTTACGATCGACGACACATCGTTGCCCGTCTGGGAAGTAGATCGCGAAACAGCTTTGCGTTATTTGCAGCGGGAGGCACTCTACAATATGCCCGAAGCTTTCTCCAAAGGGATGACTTTGATCAGCTACGCAGGCGTCATACTCGGCTTTGTCAAAAACATCACGCACCGCGCCAATAATCTCTATCCCAACGAATGGCGCATTCGACAGTTCGTTCCTCCACATCAAGCCACATGAAAACGCCCGCCTCTTTCAACTTTCATTTTAAATATATTTTTATCTTGACAGCTGTGGTAATCGCAATTGTTTCCGTATTGATTACCAACACCCTGGTGGATGAACTTAAATCGGAAGAACGCAAAAAAATCGAAGTCTGGGCAGAATCCGTCGAGCTGATTTCTTCGCAAACATCGACCGAAAACATCAATTCAAATATCTTGAATAACTACGATAAACTGTTGGTCGAAAAAATTATCGAAGGCAATATCACCATCCCGATCATCGTTACCGACGAAGAAAACAATATCATCGACCAACGCAATATCCGTTCGCCCAAAGCCGAAGATGCGGCATATATTGCGAAGAAAATCAAGGCATTCAAGAAAAAACATCAGCCCATCTCGATCAGTATTCCGATCAGCGAAGCTGAAAATTTGGTGCAGTATATCTATTACGACGATTCTACGGTGCTGAAACAATTGCAATTATTTCCCTTCATTCAGTTGACGGCAGTCTTCATCTTTATCATCATCTCGTTTGTGGCATTGAGCAGTTCGCAGAAAGCGGAACAAAACAAAGTCTGGGTAGGGCTGTCGAAAGAAACCGCACATCAGTTGGGGACGCCGATCTCGTCGCTGATGGCTTGGGTGGAATATCTGAAAACAAAATCGACCGACCTGCAACTGCTCGCCGAAATCGACAAAGACGTGCAACGGCTGAAAATCATTGCCGAGCGCTTTTCAAAAATCGGCTCTAATGCCGAACCCGAACAGATGAATCTCAACGACGCCATCAACAATGCCATTGAGTATATGAGCAAGCGGATTTCGTCGAAAGTCAGCATCCACACTACCCTTCCCGACCAGCCTGCCATCGTTTTAATGAACGAATCGCTTTTCGGATGGACACTTGAAAATCTGATTAAAAACGCGGTCGATGCGATGGACGGACACGGCGTCATCCGAATTGTCGTCTTCACAAGAAACGAAAAAGTGATGATCGACGTCGCAGATACCGGCAAAGGCATCGCCAAATCGAAATTCGACGCCATTTTTCGTCCGGGCTATACTACCAAAAAACGCGGTTGGGGTTTGGGACTTTCGCTCGTCCGCCGTATCATCGAATCTTACCACAAAGGAAAAATCTACGTCTATAAATCCGAATTAGGAAAAGGCGCCACTTTCAGAATCGAACTGCCAAAGCACGCAAAACAGGGTTAATTGATCTCCAATTCCGTCCCAAGTTCCATATCAAAATCTCGCTCGATAGTTGCCTCGCCCCCCGCATTCAGGATCAATTTTGCGCCGTTGAGAAGATATACTTCTTTGATGTTTATATCATTGCCTGCGTTCAGTGTTAAAGTAGCGCCATTGGTGATGGTGATGTTTTGGACGTTGAGGTCGCCGCAAGAAACGATTGTTGTATCAGAAGTTACGGTTTGATTGGTGAAATTGACAATGCCGCTACACCCATTTAAAACCAAAATACCGGTACTGTCGGGGTCAAGCCACGGCTGCAGTTTTCGTCTGTTGTCGGGTGCTCCATTGCCAATCCAAGACACACTGAATTTGCCATACATAGCTAAATCATTTGAGGGATTGCTACAATTAATGTAACTTCCACCGTACAATTGTCCAATAACTCGATGGCTATTATTCAAGAGTGGCGACCCTGAAGAACCACCCTCTGTAACAGAATATCCATTTTGTGTTTGCATCCAATACAAGTTCCAATAGTTTCCATTACTTGTCGGCGTCACGTTATGAGTAGCAATTTTTTTTACATCACCATTCGGATGATGAATACCAACGCCACCTGTACCTGCATTTCCACTTCCATCCCAACCCAAATAGTATAGATTAACATCGTTTCTATTGCTTGGATTTTCTGTTAATTGCAGCAAAGCAAAATCTGAAATAGAATCATTTGCCACAACTATTGCTCCGCTTGTAGATTTTATTGCAGGTTCAACATTGCTATTTGCACAGGTAGGGTGTTCATAGTTCCAATAAAAAGACCATAAATCAAGATTAGGGGCGTCTATCGCATCGTGAACAACTGCATTAGCCCAACCACCTAAACAATGGTTTGCTGTTAAAAATAATGGACGAGCATCATTTGCTGTGGTATTTACTAAACTGCCTGAACACCACCTAATACCATTGACAAGAATTAATGCGACAGCATTCTTTTCATTTTGCCAGTTTTGTCCTTCAGTACAGTTTACATTAACCTGACAAGCACCGGAACTTCCTAAACTTTCAGTAGATTTGGCAATATTAATATATCTGTACCCCTGAACAACATAGGCAATAGATATAATCCCCTGCTCAACACCATTGGGTACATAGTATTCCAATGTAATTTTGTCGGAATAAATTAGCCCTGTGGCAAAACCTCGAACTTCCTTCTCTGTTCCTTTGTTGTTAACAGAAGTAAATGCGCCGATGTGTTTTGTCTTATCCTGACTGTAAACAAATAATTTTGCGCCTTCAGGCAACCAAAATTTATCATACAACAGATTAATGGACAATGCCTTTTCACATTCTATATTCAAACGCCAAATTCTATCGCCATTCGACAATTTTGTCCATTCTCCTGAATTGTTTAAGTTGCAGTTTACAGGGGTAGGATAACCAAACCGTGGTGGTAGTCCGGCTACTTCATCGCGTTCATCTTCCATTCTTATTTCAGACATATTCAGCGCAGGCAAAATTTTATTTGCCGCGGGCAGAACCGACTTCGTAGAAAGATTTTGTATTCCAAAACTTACAGGTAATTCTTTTGTGCTTATTTGCCCGTGCGTATTTTTTTTAATTTCAAAATTTTTCACGTTAAATATGCGAAAAAATGGCGTAATTTTGTTAAATAAACGTAATGTTTGATAGAAATGAACTGATGAGGCTGTTTTTACTGATAGCATCACTTCGAAGTGATACTATCAGTTAATCACTAATCACTCACCACTACCAACGGTCTTTCTTTGCATGCGTTGGGGGCAGGGATGCGCAGGAGGTAAGAGAGGGTCGGCGCGATTTGAGTAGCTTTCACCGGATTGGCGACCTGCTCTTTGCGGACATTTTCGCCGAAGAAAATGAGCGGCGCCGTCGGGATGGCTATCGGCTGCGGAGATACATTGGGGAGGTCTGCAATCACCCAACCGGATTGCAATTCGAGTAAAAGGTCGCCCCGATGTCGGACAGGCAGTCGGCTGTCGTCGGCAAGTTTCGTAACATGCCGAACGCCACTGAATTGGGCGGCAAATTCAGCGGCGGAAGTCAGCAAATCGTTCCATTTGATTTGCTTTTCTTCCGCCAACTGTTTATTTAGAAAAATTTGTTTATCAAAATAGCCTTTCACCCAATTTTCACGTCCGTAAATCGCCATCAAATACATATTCAGCAAGGAGGTACAGCGATTGGGATAAAACTCTCCGGCAGGCTTAAAAATCGTGTTCTGTTTGGGTAGGGGACGATAATAGCCGGTCGAAGTCAGTACAATCAGCGTGCGTTTCAAGCCGATTTTTCGCTCGATCAGCTCCAAAAGTTTTTCGATTTCTTTGTCTAAACGATAATATATATCTTGAATTTCATAGTTATAATCGCTTGACGCGGGACTGTCTTCATAATTACCGGCATAATAATGGAGGATGAACATATCGGGCGTTTTTTGGCGCGTAAAACCGGCATTATCGAAAAATTTTTCTGCCAGATTGGTGATTTCCGCATTGAGCAGGGGCGTATGTTTCATTTTTTTGAAACGCGCATTGTCGTTTTTGGCGAATTTATAAGTGAAGGGATCTTTCAGATCGCTGTAAGGAAGGGGAGTAAAGGAGGCGTAAGACTGTTTCCATTGCCATTCCTGATAGTTGCCGATGGCTTCGTGCGCATTGTAATTTTCTATGTAGGACGGAAATTCTTTGTAGTAGGTCGAAGTCGCCCATTGACCGGTCGTTTCATCAAGCCAGAATGCTGCATTAGCATATTTTCCGGCGGACAGCACCGCAGAGGTCGCATTGGCGGCAATGGCATAGACGCGGCTTTGTCCTTGCGAGGCGATTTTCAATTCGTCGCCGATGGTAGAAGCGGTCATTGACAGGGGCGAAACGCGGGCGGAAGTGTAATTGCCGATGAAATTTTCATCTTCCACAATAGATATTTCGCGATTTTTTTCCCAATCGAAATAAGCATCGCCGCCGATACCATTGTAATAGGACGATGCGCCGGTGAAAATGTCTGCCACCGACGAGGCTTCGCACTTGTTCGGAAGGTCAAACTCGACGGAACGATAGCATAAGCCATTGCGCATCAGACGTTTAAAACCTTTATCGCCAAAGACAGGAAGACTGTAATCCAAATAATCGCCACGCAACTGGTCGATGACTACCACGACTACCAATTTGGGCATTTCGGGAGCGGTTTGCGCTTGCAGGTTCATTCCTGAAAGCAGGACTAAAAGACTATATATCCATCTGTTGGCTTTCATATTTTATTTGATTTTTCTTTGATTCAGCGCCGCGTGATAACGTCGCGCATTCTGTAAATGTTCGTTGTACGTTACGGCAAAATTATGTCTGCCCGAAAAATCTTCTTTCGCGCACATATAGAGATAGTTATGCTGTTTGCGATTCAAAACGCCATCGATTGCCGGTATCGAAGGGATACGAATCGGACCGGGCGGCAAGCCCGTATATTTATAGGTGTTGTAGGGAGAATCTGTCTGCACATGAACGTTCAGTATTCGCCGCAAACCGAAGTCGCCGACGGCAAATTTCACAGTGGGATCGGCTTGCAGCAACATCTTCTTATTCAGACGATTCAGATACAATCCGGCGACCATCGGATATTCGTCTGCTTTGTTGGTTTCTTCCGCAACGATGGCTGCCAAAATCGACACTTGTGTCGGCGTCAATCCGATAGCCTGCGCTTGTGACCGCCGCGCTGACGTCCAAAAATGCGCATATTCGCGTTGCATCCGTTCCATGAATTGCGGCGCCGACACTGTCCAGTAGATCTCGTAAGTATTCGGCAAAAACATGGTCAATATCGTATTGGTATCCAGCTCAAAAGCCGCCGCAGTCTGCGGATTGTTCAGCAAGGCGAGCAAACTGTCGGCGTCGAAACGCAGTTGTTTGCCTATCCGCTCAGCGAAATCTTTTTTAGTACGTATGTTATTGAAAGTCAGTCGGACAGGCGTTTGCGTACCGTTTCGCAACATACGGACGGCATCCAAATAAGACATATCGGGCGTGAGGTCGTATTTTCCTGCACGCACGGCATCCGGGCAGCGTAACAGTTTTGCCGCAAGGCGATAGACGATCGGCTGTCGCAGTCGCCCGACCGCTTTCAATTCCGACAAAGGATTTTGATTTTTATACAGATAGATTGAGGCAGTTTCCGAAAGCTCAAAAGCCGGTTGGCGCACCGCATAACAGACATATCCACCACCTGAAATCAGCAGACACACACAGCTTACCACAGCGAAAAATAAAAACTTTTTCTTCATCGGAACGATTAAAAATACTTCTTCTTTTTGAAATAAATCAGAATCACGATGACGGAAAGCACCATCAGCGACAAAGAAAAGGCATAACCAAAGCGCCATTGCAATTCGGGCTGCACGCGGAAGTTCATCCCGTAAATACTTGCTATCAAGGTTGGCGGCATAAAGATGACCGACACGATGGTGAAAATCTTGATGATTTTGTTCTGTTCAATGTTCAAGAAGCCCAAAAACGTATCCTGCAAATAGTCTAATCGGTCGAAACTGAATCGGATATGTTCTAACAGCGAATTGATGTCCTTGATCATAATCGTGAGTTTGGCTCGCAAATCGTCCGGTACCAAATTACTGCGCAACATATTAGAAATGGCGCGTTGTTTGTCTATCGTGTTTTCGCGAAACAGCATCGTGCGTTCCTGTAAGTTCTTGATTTCCAACAGCGCCTCTTCGTCCGCCTCTTGAATGGTATTACTCAAAACGGTGATTTCGCGGGTGATATTTTCGATCATATCGGCGTCGTATTCTACCCGCGTTTCGAGCAGGGCAAGAAAAACGTGATAGCCGGTAGGGTAATTTTCAGGGCTGGCAAAGACCTTTTTGACGGTTTCGGTGAACGAGCCTAATTCATCGCCGCGCACCGAAATCAGAATATTGTTTTTCAGAATAAACGACACGGGACTTTTCTCGTAATTATTCATCAAAAAGTTGGCATTGACCACCAGTGTATCGCGCGTCTCAATGTATCGCGACGACGTTTCAATCTCAATCATTTCCTCTTCTTCCTGAATATAAATTTTCAGAAAATCTTCCAATTGCGATTCGATAGCTTCATCCACATCATTGAGATCTATCCAGAGAAACTGGTCTGCGGGCGTTTTTTTCAGAAATTCGATGCTTCGACTTACTTTTATGGCGCCGTCTTTGTGATAAAAGAGTTTAAATTCCGACATAACAAACGATTCTAAAAGAACAATATTTAATTAACGACTCTCGTGTATTCCCCTAAAAGGTCTGCAAAGGTAGTTACTATTTTTTGAATCTGCAACTTTTTGGGTGCAATAAAACTATTTCTAATTCACGATTTTCTTTTGCCGGTTGACGATATAGATGCCGCGCGGCAGTCGGTTTAGGGCTGATGTTTCGGAAACTTCGCGTTGCAGCAGGACGCCATTCAGGTTATAAATATCAACTTTTTCTTTGGTGGCAGTAGTGAGCGTCGGCTTTATATTAGTGGAGGATGCGATATTGTCTAAACGGTACGTTTGCCGACAGAGTGCGGCGACCTGTTCAGCGGATATTGCCGTGTCGAAGATCATAAAATTATCAAAACAGGTGTTTTCCATATAGGCGTCGGCGGTAAAAGGAGAACGCGCCAAGCAAGCTTCTGTCAAACTGGCGGCAATCTGGGATGGTTTGGCGGCAACCGTTCCGGACGACAGCAAATATCCATCCAAATAGATTTTTCCGGTATCGGATTGCTGAACATAGGTCAGATTGTGCCAGCGTCCGACCGACAAGCCGCTGTTGGATTGCTGTTTTTCGGCGACGCTGTTTTTGATTTCGTAATACCAGTTGCCGTTGCCGCTCGCGTTGATCAAACCAAGATATTTTGTCGTGCCGTTACTGAAAGCATACGCCCAGCAAAAACTTGCTAACCGATTCGGTTCGCCGGTCAGCAGGTCGATAGAAATGCTATAATCGCCCGTCAAATTTGCAAAAACGGTTTTCGGCATCGTCGTTCCCAGATTCAAATAGCCTTTGCCGCCTGTCAGACCGGAATAAAACGCATGATTGCCGTCGCGCATTTCCACTATTTTCGACGCACCCGCCAAAGTAGCAGGATAGCTTCCCGAATCATCCGCGAGTTGGCTGTTTTCAAAAGAATATTTGACTACTGCCTGCGGGATTGCCGTTTCTTCTTCGGTTTCTATATTCACATTTTCCACTTGCAAACGCAGGATATTGGCAGAATACGGAGGTGCCGTATAATTGAGCAAGTGGGCGTCGCTGACAATCAGGACGCTCTCGGTCGGAACGACATTATTGGGCGCCGACAGGGTATTTTCAGCCTCACCGCTTGCCGCTTTCAGCACAGTGAGCTGCGCCGATGAAACGGATGCATTGTTGATCGAAATCGCCACATTGTTTGCCTCTCCATTCGGATTGACAATTTTCACATAGAGTTGTCCGGTATGGTCGTCGATATTGGCAGAAGTATAAATTCGTTGATTGACGGGAATATCCACATCATGAATCAGATTGCCGTCGAGATAACATTTTACATGCGTGCCGCTGACTTCTATTTTGACGGCATAGGCGCGTCCGGTTGTGATAGTTCCTGCCGCCGACGCGATGGTGGTTTTCGATCCTCCGACACATTTTTCGATGCCGTGCGTGGCATTTGACCAGCCACCGATATTCCACCAGAGATAATTTTGGTCATTCTGATAATTAAATATAATCAGAAATCCCTCGCTGCCTCCGGTTTTTGTTGCCGTCAGTTCGTAAGTATAATCGCCCGAAAACTGTGTCGGATAAATCGCCGTACAATTTTCGGCAGTCGTAGAAGTTTGTGTCAAAGTGCCGCTCTGCAATGTCCAAGCGCCGTTAGTATTCGTCCATCCCGCGTTTAAGGCTATCGAATTATTATCCGTTGTCAGCCGGATATTTTCAAATTTAGCGGCAGTAATCCAAGTGCCGACGCCAACCTTCCCTTCCAAATTCGTTTGGCGGTTATTGTTTTCGATACGTTGCACATTTTCCGTCCCTACATTGTTGGGAAAGAGCTGTTGAACATAATACGAAGGCGTTCCGAAACTTTTTGAGGCATTGAAACGAATCATATCCGGTTTCCATTTCTGGTCGTTTTCATTGACAAAAATAGGCGCATAACTGTTCATCACGCAAACGTCGGAATTATTTTCCATACCCAGCATGAAAATAGCTTCGCCGAGCGCCGCATGGAGGTTGCCGGTCGTTCCAAAATTACTCGTTACGGCATATTCGCCCACATAAATTTGGTGCTGCGAGCGGCTGTAAGTATCGTATTTTTGATAGTTGGATACAAACCAAGCCGGTGTGCGATAATAGTGTTCATCGACCATATCCACAGGGTTGGCATTGCGCCAAGTAGGATTATCGGTACTCCAAGCCTGCACATTTCCGATCAATGTCATATCGGGATATTTCGCCAAAATAGCGCTACGAAATTGGGCATAGCGTTCCGCGTAATGATCGCTCTGGTCGTTGTTGTTCGACGACGTATAGTTGTAATTTTCATTGCCGATTTCTATCAGTCGCAAATTGAAGGGTTCGGGATGTCCGTTGGCAGCCCGCATCGCGCCGTAAGTAGTCGAAACATCGCCATTGCAATATTCGATAGCGTCCAAAGCCTCTTGAATATATTCATCGATGGCAAGGTAATTGACTACCCAGCCGTGTCCCATCCCCATATTGACCACAAAGAGCGGCTCTGCGCCAAGGTCTTCGGTCAGTTGCAGCATCTCGTGAAAACCAAAGCCGTCGCTGACACGGTAGTCCCAATTCTTATTCAGATGTCCGGGCCGGCTTTCTATGGCGCCAATGGTCTTTTTCCACTCAAAGCGATTGGTTTCGCCATCAGCATATTGCCCTTCGACATAGCATCCGCCGGGGAAGCGCACAAAACCCGGTTTCATTGCCAATAATTTTTCAGCCAAATCTATACGACAACCGTTAGAACGGTCGCGAAAAGTCGGCGGAAACAGACTGACTATATCCACATCAAACACTCCGACGCCATCACAGACCAATGCTAAACGACCGGTCGCAGCACTGGCAATCGCGGTGATGCTTGTTTCATATTTTACCCATTCTGCAGTAATATTGTGCGTAACGACTGCACTGCCGCAATCGACACCACTTGCAGTTTGCAGTTTGGCTGTAATGGTGATGGACACGGCAGATGCCGCCCGCATCCAGCACGAGAACTTATAGGTCGTGCCTGCAACAATATTCATCCCCCAAAAACCGCTGTTATAGACGCCGCTGTTGGCGCTTGTGGCGCTCACGCGAAGGGCATGCTGCTGCACACTGTTCAGTAAATTTTCACTAATCAACGACAAAGAAGCTGATCCGACAGCCGACCAACTTTCCGCCGAAGTGGCATTATCTTCAAACGAGCGATTGCGCACCAATTCGGCATACAAACCGCCGTCGCCTGCGTGGTTGATTTCCTCAAAGAAAATACCGTAATGATTTTTTCCGATAGCGGCGCCGCGTTTGCCTGCATCAACAGTCAATGATACCTGCGCAAAAAGAGATACGCCCGAAAATAGAATGGCTGCAAGAATAATTGATTTTTTCTTCATAAGATAATTTTATTTTTTTTTCCCCCACAAACTGACGCCGCTACTGTCCAAACCGGCATAGACGATAGTCGGTTTGCGCGGGTCTGCCTCCCAATCGACTTCTCGCTCGACACAGAGTTTTTGCGTGCCGATGGTGAGAATTTTATTGTCGGCGTCCCACGACCAAGCGCCTGACAGCGATCCCGACGTTGTTTTGTCGGCGTGTAAATTTAATGTTGTTGCCGTCGCCTGATTGCCTGCGCTGTATTGCAGACGAATATGCTCCCACGTCCCTGTCAGTTCGTCTTCCGTGATCGGCACATCCGGCACATTGGCGTAACGTTCCGGCATGACGACAAGCCAGCCGTCGGGCGTGAATCGTATTTTGCGAACATGTCCCATCATGATGGCATTGCTGTATGCGTTGCCATTGGTGTTGGCAGGCAAACGTCCTTGCGAGGCGAAAAACCATTCGTCGTTTGTTCCTTGAAAAGCAGTGCAGTGTGAGATGCCCACCCAGCCTGAATGGTCGTTGAATTTATAGGGATGCGTGATGATCGGAAAAGCTTGTCCGCCGGTAGCAGGGTTGCCGTTGTAGCCTGTCCAAGGTCCGGTGATATTTTTTGAACGCAACACGCGGGTATTGTAGGCGACGGACAATTCGTCGTAAGCCAAAAACAGATAATAATAGTCGGTCTGCGGATTGTAAATGATTTCGGGGGCTTCCGAACCTTGCCAACGGGAGGAGCTGCCTCTGGTGTAAATCAACGTTCCAAAGGTCGACAAATCGGCTGTTACCCAAGGCGTTCCTATCGGATTCAAGGCTTTGCCGGTGGCGGGGTCGAGTTGCAGTGCGACAATCCCCGAATGCCACGAGCCATACACGAGCCATTGTGCACCGGTTTTGTCTTCTATAAAGGTAGGATCTATCGCGTTCCACTTGAAATAAGCGTCCCAATTATTTTGATTGACACGGTTCCAATTATTTCCTTTGTCGGTCGCCGAGACGGTTACGATGCCTTTATCTTCCCAATTATTGCTTGCCAAATCCGTCGTTTCCATCAGCCCGATGAAAGCGCGTTCCGTCCACGAATTATCAAAATTTGCCGTCGTATTTGCCTTGCCGGTGGCAATATAATTATCTACGACGATGCTGTAATAAAGCCGGTATTTATTATCGCCCACTTTTGCCACTTCGGGCGCCCAAAAACCGTAAGTCGGATTCGTGATTGCCGCCAAACCTTGTGCTGCACGCATCGAATTTAAGGAATCTTTCACCCAAGCCGGCGGCGTTTCGTTCATTGCAGTACCCATAAATTCCCAATTCACCAAATCTTTGCTGCGACGATAGGGATAGTGTCCATGTCCTGCGTGGGCATTACCGTATGAGGCGTCGGTCTGATACATATAATAATATTCGCCGCACTTTGCCACCGACGGGTCGTGAACATTGGCAAGATTCCACTGACTGCGCCTGCTCCAAGAAGCGATAGCAGCATAATCGTCGGCATAATCGGGCGCCGTATAGGTGTCGAGCGGATTGATCTGATCACTCAAAGTCGTAAAAGTTGCCGTAGCGCCGTAAGCGATGGCGCCTTTGGCATTTTTGGCATAGGCACGAACATAATAAACGGTTTCAGGCGAAAGCCCGGTCGCCGATGCGGAAAAGTTACTTTTGCCTCCAACAGAGGTCAATTTGTTGTCGGAAACGTCCGGCGTGGAATTCATCGCCGAATAGCAAAAACCTTTTTCAGACAGATTGCCGATTGCGGTAACCGACGCGGTAAAAACCGCCGAAGTCGCAGTGAGTTCGGAAACAGCAGTTGTGCCGACAGTCAACTGATTATCGTCATCGCCGGATTCAATTTTATTGTCATCACAAGTCGGCAGCAAGAGGGCGCCCATCGCCAGTAGAAAAAATTTGCGAATGTTTTTCATTTGTAAATATGATTTTATTTTCGGGGACAAAGATACGAAAATTTTTGTCGGAACTGTGATTTTCGTATGATTTTTTTGCTGACAGTATTTCTCTATAAAATGCGTTGATTATAAAACATTAACGTTTTTTTTTTTTTGTTCCGAAAAAATAGCTTACCTTTGTAGCGCTAAATTTCTAAAAAAGTTACCGTAATGATAAAAATATCAATTATCATACCTCTTTACAATAAAGAAAATTGTATCGCGGAAACAGTCCAGTCTGTTTTGCAGCAATCTTTCCACAATTTTGAACTCATCATTGTGGATGATGGTTCTACGGATGGAAGTTTGGATGTTGTACGGCAAATTCAAGACGATAGAATTATTGTTTATACAAAAACAAACGGCGGAGTTTCTGCGGCGCGTAATTTTGGAATACAAAAAGCCAAATGTGAATATCTTGTATTTCTGGACGCCGATGATATTATGTTGCCCAATTGTTTAAAAACATTATTGGATTTACAACAAAAATATAATACAGATATCGCTTCTGCAAACTTTTATTCTCAAAGAAATTCAAATAAATTGTTGTATTGTTCAGGAAAAAGAGAAGGTATTGTGAAACATCCTATATTTGCTACTTATTGGAAATTGCTATTTATCAGAACAGGGAATACGCTGTATAAAAGGCATTGTTTTGATATAATAAAGTATGACGAAACACTTAATCGCTACGAAGATATGAAACTGATATTGGAACATCTGAAAAAATATTCTGTTGCCTACAGTCCTCTTCCTGTAATGATATACAATAGAGACAGTAAAGGCTTAAGTATTTGTTCCCCTAATAATATTTACAAAGATTTTGCTTTCCATTTAGACTTTGCAGGTAAAAATATATGGGAAAAACTTATTTATGGACAAATATTATCAGAAAACATCCATATTGAGCTGTTAAAAAACAAGTATGGCATATATTATTATTATAAAAATCTTGCTATCAGGCTATCTAAAGTCAAAGGTATGATAAAAAGGAAAATAAAACAGTATAATCAAAATGTTACAGTCAATAGAAAATAAAATAAAGAATTGTTTTCGTCGCTTTATGAGAACTTGGATACCGGAGATGAATATCCTTTTCGATAAACGAGCTGATTTTTCGGTATTATATACAAAAAGACTTCATAAGGCGAAGCTTGGTAATCATGTGAAATTATATGCTCCCTACAATATCAATAATGTCGAAATAGACGACTATACTTATGTCGCTACAAATGCCATTATTGCATGGACAAAAATAGGTAAATTCTGCTCAATAGGACCGAATTTGGTATGCGGATGGGGAGTCCATCCAACCCAAGGAATCAGTACCGCTCCAATGTTTTATTCTACCTTGAAACAGAATGGAATAAGCATATCGAATAGCAACAAGATCGAAGAACATAAAGAAATCACTATCGGCAACGATGTTTTTATTGGCGCAAACGTTACAATTTTAGATGGCGTTAGCATTGGCAATGGTGCTGTGATTGGCGCCGGAGCTGTTGTCAGTAAAGATATTCCGCCTTATGCTATCGCGGTAGGTTGCCCGATTCAAATCAAAAAATACCGATTTGAAGATAGTGTTGTTGATAAGTTGTTACAAATAAAATGGTGGAATTTTTCTGAAGATCAATTACAGAACGTAGAAAAATATTTTTTTGAAGTGGAAAAATTTATATCTTCACTAACCACCAACCACTAACCACCAACCACTATCTCGCTTTCCGTGATTTCCCGTTTAGTATCGTCAATCACCATTGCAATAGCGGTGGCGTTGGGGTAGGGTGCTACATAATTGCCATCGATGATTTGCGCTTTTGCTTCGGCAAGTTTTGCAGGCACGTCTTCCGATTTATACGCCACTTTTATTTCTATTACCCAAACATTGCCGAGATAGTCAAGCACAAGGTCGGCTCGCCCCAGATTGGTATGCATTTCGGCTACTGCTGCCACTCCGCAACCGCGCACAAATGCTAAAATCATTGAGCGATAGTGCCATTCGTGCAGCGAAAATTCATAAATATTATCAGAGATATTTCGCTCGGCGCCACGCCTGAAATCATCGTACGGGATGCTTGCCAAAAGGCAATTAAACACTTTTGAAAGTTTATCTTTATTTTTGGAAGAAAGTGCTGCCAACAAATCGCTGCGATAGTGTGCAAAATCATCGTCGTTTCGTTTACAAACAATTTCCGACACCAGTCGCGACATCGAGTTAAGCACTTCCGTATTAGGATAATCGAGTGCAAAAAACTCGCCTTCTGCGCGACTGACGGTCAAATAACCGCCCTGATAAAGAAAACCTTCGGGCGGCGTTGAATCCATATCGCCCGGACTTCGTGCAAAATCGCGCGAAACCCGAATATTATGAAACTGCTCTACGCTCAGTTTGTGGTTTTTCAAGTAATCGTAAATCAGTTTGGTAGTGCCTGATTCCATCCAGAAATTATCAAAACTTTTGGTTTTAAGGAAATTGATAGTTGAGAACGGATTGTAAAGTTTATGAATACCATCGAAACAGAAGCCGTCGTAATAATAGCGCATTCTGTCAAGCAGTGCGTCAACGGAAATTCCCAATTCTTCAGCAGTATCTTTTAATTCTTCAGGAAAATATTTTACGATTTCCTCTGCGGAATAACCCAACATTTCGCCGTATTGTTTTGTTAGCGAAATATCTTCCGGTGAATTTAGTCCCGAAAAAACGCCGAAACGGGCAAATTTGGAAATTCCGGTGATAAATACAAAGCGGATATACTGGTCGTTTGCTTTTATTCTGACATAAAAATTTCGCAAACTTTCACGCACGGTTTCCGCTTTTTCCGGTTGCGTAAAAAAATCCACGTATGGTTTGTCGTATTCGTCGAGCAAAATCACAACTCTGCCGTGTTTTTCTGCAAGCGCTTGTATCAAATAATCAAAAGCATCGCTTGGCGAAATTAAAAACCGTTCATCAATTTCA
>JAISUM010000136.1 GCA_031272095.1 Candidatus Symbiothrix sp.
CCGTTTTTCATCACGTCTTCGAGTTCGACGTCTTCGCCTTCGTCGCGGAGCGTATCCAGAACGGTTTTTTGTGCCAGGCCGTGCAGCAGCAGGCGGGTTGAGTCGGCTTTCGGGTCGCAACCGACGACCATCACTTTGCGCCCCATTTCGGCGAGTCCGGCGACAGTGTTTTGGGTTGTGGTGGATTTTCCGATACCACCTTTACCGTAAATTGCAATTTTTCTCATTTATTTGATTTTTAAAATGAATTACTTTATTAAAACTCACGCTTAATTACTATTCAAAGTGCGTGCCAAACAATTTGATATGTGAGATATTTTTTTGAAACATAACGCTATTTGTCTTATAATAAACGAATTAAATATTTTATTTTTTTTTATTCCGCTGATATTTTATTTTTCCAAGTATTTCATAAATGTAGGAAAAAACGTAAAATCATACCAAAATGTAAGTGTATAAAAATATATGATTACATTTTGTGATGATTGCTTGGCGATATTTTCAAGACGATGAACAGGATGGGCGCTCCGATGATTGCCGTGATGATTCCGATAGGGATTTCAAGCATTGAAACGGAGCGTGCAAAATCATCGACAAGCAACAGAAACGAGGCGCCTGCGAGAAAAGACGCGGGCAATAATCGCCGGTGGTCGGGTCCGACAATAAAACGCATAAAATGCGGAATGATCAGTCCTATCCAGCCGATGATGCCCGTTACCGAGACGACCGACGCCGTCAGCAGCGATGCGCAACAGATGAGGGTGATGCGCAGGCGAGCGGTATTCAGTCCCAGCGTTTTTGCATCCTCTTCGCCAAATGCCAATATATTGATTTTCCACGAGTTAAGCAGTAAAGGAATCAACGACACAAGGACAACCGGCAGGACAAACCAAACCTCTTGCATCGTTACGCGGGCGAGACTGCCCATCAGCCAAAAAGTGATTTCAGGCAGCCGCGATTCGCTGTCAGCAACATATTTGGTCAGCGAAATCAGGGCGCCGAACATCGAACTGACGATCATTCCCGCCAAGACCAACAACAATAAACGGTCGTGATTTGCCACCATTGCCCGACAAATAAACATCGACAAAACGACGGCGCCAATCCCTGTGGCAAATGCCGAAATCTGAATCATTGCCAATCCTGCGGACAACAAAATCGCTATGGCAGCGCCAAAACCTGCGCCTGCACTCACGCCGAGAATATCGGGGCTGACTACCGGATTGCGAAACAAACCCTGATAAGTCGCCCCCGCAACCGACAATGCACCGCCGGTCAGAATGGCTATCAAAATACGCGGAAGCCGGATTTGCAGCGCGATCACCGGCAAATTTTCGTCGATGTAGGCGCCGGTAACAAGAAACCTCAACAGACTGTTCACAGGGATGGAATATCTTCCGATAGAAAAAGATAACACGGTGATAACCAATAAAATAACTGTAAGTATGGCGACGATTTTCGCCTGACTGTTCGCCGGATATATGTTCATTTTGAGTGAAGGATTAATGATTTGTTTTTGATTTTCAATTGTTTGCATGCCGGACAGATTTCGACTTCCACGTCGTAGATTTCCTGCAAAAGCCGTTCGGTGATGATTTCGTCGTAATTTCCTTGTTTCCAAACAGTTCCGTTGTGTATGACGATGACGTCGGCGTGGCACATTTCGGCTTGCGACGGTGTATGTGTCGCCATCAACACGCCCAAAGAAGTGTTTTTCAGCGCGTTCACCTGACAGATGATTTTTGCCTGATTGCTGAAATCGAGATTTGCCGTCGGTTCGTCCATCACAAGGAAGGCGGGTTGCTGCGCCAAAGCGCGTGCGATAATCACCATTTGCTGTTCGCCGCCACTCAAACGGGTGAAAACACGGTCGCGCAAATGACTGATATTCAACAGTTCAAGACATTCTTCCGCTATCTCGACATCTTTTTTACGGGGCGATGCAAAACTCGGCAAATGTGCCAAACGTCCGAACAAAACCACATCCAACGCCGAATAGGGGAACGCCGTGATCCGCGATTGGGAAACGTATGACACCATTCGGGCAAACTTGCGACGACTCCATTGACTTACATTTTTGCCGTCGAACAGAATTTCGCCGCTTAAAACGGGAATCAGCCCCAGCAAAGATTTGAACAAAGTCGTCTTTCCTGCGCCGTTTTTACCTATCACACAAGTAGTTTTGCCCGTCGAAAGCGTCAGATTGACGTCTTTCAGGACAATTTTTTCGCCATAACCGAGCGTGGCATGTTTGAATTGAATTTCCATTTGTGTAAGATAACATCAAAAAGAGTGCCAAATATTGTATCTGTTTGAAAATCAGAATATTATAAATAACAAACAAAAAACAGACGCTGTCTTTCCTACATTTTTGTCGGCGCCGTCAAAGGGAAATTTAAAACTGGAAATAGATGAATGCCTGCAATTCGGCGGTAACAAATTGATAGATGATGAAAATGGCAGCAACGACCGTCAAAACCATCGCCCAGAGGGGCAGGCGAGCGAACAACAAGCGATAGCGCTGTTTGAAATTTTCGGGCAACCAGTGAATTAACATTCCGACGGCGATCAGCAGAAATATGGTGCGGTAAGCCGCTATCATTGCGCCGATTTGCGAAAAATCCCAGCTTCCACCGATTTGATTGACCATATCGCGTGCCGTCTGCCACGCCATTTGATTGGCTTCCGCCGGATTCAGATTGGAACCCGATCTGAAAAACAGCCGCGTGAAGGAGATAAAAACAAAGGTCTGCAACACCGCCCACCACATTTCGAGGCGCACAAACGGACGCTGTCCGCCTGCCAAAGCATAGAAAAATCGGATGAGCGTACCCAGCAACAGGAAAGCGCTCCACACTGCTGCAATGGTGAAGACCGGCGATTGCAACAACATACTCAACAGGAAAAAGGCAACCGTCAGCAGCGTCAGGAGCATGGTGCGCGTGTAAATGTTGCAATCTTTCCAGAATTTGTAAGTCAGAATACCCAGCCCGTTCAGCCCGCCCCAAATCATAAAATTCCAGCTGGCGCCGTGCCAAATACCGCCCAGCAACATCGTATTCATCATATTGAGATTGGTGGTGATCTTCTTTTTCTTTTCGGGATAACGCCGCGCAATATAGTTCAGTGCAAGGATGAGCAAAACAATCAAAATCGCCACCCAAACACTGCCCGAAAGTATCAATCCGACGAGCGCAATGGTCAAAATCACGATATAAGTTGCCGGAGTCGCGTTCCGGTTGCCACCCATCGAAATATAGAGATAATCTTGCAGCCATTTAGACAGCGAGATATGCCAGCGTTTCCAAAAACCGCCCGGATTGGTTGCTTTATAGGGCGAATCGAAATTTTTCGGCAGCCGAAACCCCATCAGCAAGGCAATGCCAATCGCAATATCGGTGTAGCCCGAAAAATCGGCATAGACCTGCAAGGAATATCCGAACAGCGCCGACAAATTTTCAAAGCCGGAATACATCGTCGGATTTTCAAAAACACGGTCGATGAAATTCACCGCCAAATAGTCGCTTAAAATAATTTTCTTTGCCAATCCGTTGATTATCCAAAAGATAGCCAATCCGAACTGTTCGCGTGATAATTCGTATTTCTGATAGATCTGCGGAATAAAATCGCTTGCCCGCACGATAGGACCTGCCACCAACGAGGGAAAAAAACTGACATAAAACCCGAAATTCAGAATTTCTTTCACCGGTTGAATCCGCCGATGAAACACGTCCATCACATAGCTGATATTCTGAAAAGTATAGAACGAAATGCCCACCGGCAACAAAATCGACGACACATCGAAACGCTGACTTCCGGTCAGAATGTTGCCAAAAACCGCAAACGCATCGACGACCTTAAAATCGGCGCCGAACATCTGATTGACAACGTCGGTCAGAAAATAGGCATATTTAAAATAAAACAGAAAAAACAGATTGACCGCTAATCCCACGATCAACTTGCCCCGCCTGCTGCTTTCGGTCGCCGATTTCATCATCCATTGCGCATGATAAAAATTGAACACGGTCGAAAAGAGCAGCAACAGCACAAACAAGCCACTGGTCTTGTAGTAAAAAAACAGACTGACAAAACACAAATACGCATTACGCAACATAATCTTGTTGTGCAAATACGCGAAACCGGCAAATACGATAGCAAAGAAAGCCCAAAAATAAAACTGCGTAAATAACAGGGGCGTGTTTGCATCAAAAGAAAACAGGCGTGCCATTCAAATTATAAAACACTTTTGATTAAGAATACAAAGGTAATGAAAAATTCTTTTCAATCCCCTATCTACCATCTTTTTTTCTCAAAAACGGGCATTACCCAAAAACTGCTCTTTCAGTTTAACATCCTTGATACATTTTACCAATTTCGGATTTTTGTCAACCACTATCCTACCCTTTTCAAACTCATTGTAACCCCGTCTTCGTGCAGGACAATGGTATAATTCGGCGACAAACTTTCGCAGAATTTGCGAAAGGCATTGTCGCCATCAATGAGGATAGCTATTTTTTTAATGTCTGCCATAATATATTGTTTTTTTTAAGTTATTATCTCTTTCATTTCTTTGGGAAATCCCAAAATTTTACATTTCCCGTTTTCAGCAAATACAAAACGCAGCATATAGCGGCACGGATTTAATATCGTTTTCAAAGCCAAAGTTTTTGGCAGAAATGCGAATGGCATATTTGGGTTTGAATTTTTCTATATAC
>JAISUM010000009.1 GCA_031272095.1 Candidatus Symbiothrix sp.
TCCTGAATCGTGTTGTTGAGCATGTGTCCCATGTGCAGCACGCCGGTAACGTTGGGCGGCGGAATCACTATTGTGTAGGGTTCGCGCTCATCCGGCTCGGAATGAAAAAGTTTGTTGTCGAGCCAGTATTTGTACCACTTTGCCTCCACTTCTGTGGGATCGTATTTTGTTGCTAAATCCATTGTGTAGTTATTATTATGAGGGTGCAAATTTACAACTTTTTCCCCTAATCTGCAAAAATATTATCAAGATCCGTGTGTTGCGGCTGATTATCGGCGGCTTGAATCTTTGCGATCAGCATTTTTTTGAGCTTGGCTGAAATTTTCGGATGAATTTTGCGACAGAAGACCGCATCGGAAGCCGCTATCTCGTCGTATTCGCGCTCGTCTAAAATCATAGGCAGGGACGCTGTCGGGCGTTTGGGATTCCAGACAATAAACCGTTTGGGATTTTTCACGATGTTCAGTTCCTCCGTATGATCGAAAAGAAACGTATGAAAAAACAGTTCGTCGATATAAATAGCCCGCTTGAAACGGCGGACATACTGCGGATGGTCTTCCACAAAACGCAAGACGAACTCAACCACATTGCGATGCCACGAAAACCATTGCCAGCCGGCATAAATCGGCGGGAACGGTCGCGGAGGCAACAGTTTGGCAGCTTTATTCAAAACTTTTATCAGAAGTTTCAGCCATTTTTCGGGCAGAAAAGGCAGGTATAAATCCACAAAATTGTAATGTTGCATACGGCTTGGATATTTCTTTTTACGCCATTCGAGCGTTTCTTGTGGCGAATCGAAGTGCATATAGCTGTACCCGTCGGAAAAGATCCGGTCGAACTCGACATTCGACACGCATGGAAAATCCTGCCCGCTGATCAGGTGCATATAATCCATCTGTGCCGGATGTTCGCAGGCTGTCTGCAACAAATTCAGTGTCGCTTGCACCAAACTGAAGCCGCCGTGATTGGTTCGGAGACGGTTTTTCAGCACCACGACCTTGTCATTTGCCTGCAGACGTCGCATCGCATCGGAAATCAGAATGATCTCGTTTTTCTTGTCGATGTGAATAAAAAAATAGTGATTGGGCGCCGACAGCAAGCCGACGATTTCTTCTAACTGTTCGGGATGGGCGTGCGCCAAAATCAGAAATGCATGTTTGTTCTTCATCAGATATATAGGTGTTTTTCAAATGATTTGCAGTAGCTGTTCAATCCGCAACTTTCGCATTGTGGTTTGCGGGCGATGCAGACGTATCTGCCGTGCAGGATCAGCCAATGATGCGCTATCGACCAAAGTGATTTTGGGATATGTGCGGTCAGTTCTTTTTCGGTTTCCGAAGGCGTCCGGCTGTTGGTCAAACCGATTCGGTTGGCGACGCGAAATACATGCGTATCAACTGCCAATGCCGGGATATTGAATGCCACCGATGCGATCACGTTTGCCGTCTTTTTGCCGACGCCGGGCAATCGCATCAATTGGTCGATGTCGGAAGGAATTTTTCCGTCGTAATCCTGCATCAACATCTGCGCCATCGCCACCAAATGTTTCGCTTTGTTGTTGGGATAAGATACGCTTTTGATGTATTCGTAAACCGTTTCGGGATTGGACGCCGCCAAGACTTCGGGCGTCGGGAAAGCGGCATACAAATTGGGCGTGATCATATTGACGCGCTTGTCGGTACATTGCGCCGAGAGAATGACCGCGATAATCAACTGAAAAGGGTTATCGTAGCACAGCTCGGTTTCTGCTATCGGCATATTCGCCTGAAACCAAGAAATCACTTGTTTGTAGCGTTGCTGTTTGGTCATCGCTTTTTTTCAACTTGCGCTCTCGAACTGTCGCAAAAATCTGACGTCGTTTTCCGAAAACAGCCGCAAATCTTTGACTTGGTATTTCAGATTCGTGATGCGCTCGATACCCATACCGAGTGCGTAACCCGAATAAATTTTGCTGTCGATGCCGCAGTTGTCCAAAACATTGGGATCGACCATTCCGCAGCCAAGAATTTCCACCCAGCCGGTATGTTTGCAGAAGGGGCAGCCTTTGCCGCCGCACAGATTACACGAGATATCCATTTCGGCGCTCGGTTCGGTGAAGGGAAAAAACGAGGGGCGCAAGCGAATTTTTGTATTTTCGCCGAACATCTCTTTGGCAAAATAGAGCAAGACTTGTTTCAGGTCGGCAAACGACACTTTTTTATCGATATAGAGCGCTTCGACCTGATGGAAGAAACAGTGTGCGCGGTAGGAAATCGCCTCGTTGCGATAGACGCGACCCGGACAGATGATGCGGATTGGCGGCTGTGTTTTTTCCATTACCCGCGTTTGTACCGACGAGGTATGCGTGCGCAACAACAGATCGACGCCGTTTTGCAGGAAGAACGTATCCTGCATGTCGCGTGCCGGATGGTCGTCGGCAAAGTTCAGCGCCGAGAAGACATGCCAATCGTCTTCGATTTCTGGACCTTCGGCGATTGAAAATCCCAAGCGGGCGAAGATGTCGCAAATTTCTTTTTTCACGATCGACAGCGGGTGTCGCGTGCCGACGTGATAGGGATAGGCGGTGCGCGTGAGGTCGAGGCTGTCGTCGGTCGTTGCCGGATGGTCTAATGCTGTTTTCAGCGTGTTGATTTTGTTTTGCGCCACTGTTTTCAGTTCGTTGAGTTTTTGTCCGATTTCGCGTTTTTGTTCGGGGGCTACCAATCGGAAGTCGTTCATCAGGGCGGAAATTTCGCCTTTTTTACTCAAATATTTGATGCGCAAGGTTTCTAATTCCTCGGCGTTTGTTGCTGTTATCCGGTCTATTTCGGACAAGAGCGTTTGGATTTTATTCAGCATATTAATTTAATTGTAAATGATCATTCAGTTTGCCATTTCGGAGATGAATTTGATGCGAATCAGCCGAATTTCTTCTTCGGTATAGTCGCCGCCTAATTCTTCGATGGCTGTTTCCAAGTCATCGGTTTCCGACTCTTTAAAATAGTTATAGATTTCTTCGATACGTTCATCGTCCATGATTTCTTCCAAAAAGTAGTCGATATTCAGTTTGGTACCTGAATAGACGATAGCTTCTATTTCGTCGAGTAATTCGTTGAAATCCAATCCTTTGGTCATGGCGATGTCGTCTAACGCCACTTTCCGGTCGATACTTTGTACGATAAAAACTTTCATTTTCGACTTGTTGGCGACGGTACGAATCCGGAGGTCTTCCGGGCGTTCGATTTCGTTTTCTTCCACATGTCGTTTGATGACTGCCACAAATTCTTCGCCGTAGCGTTTGGCTTTTCCTGCGCCGACGCCGGGTATATTTTGCAATTCCTCGAGCGTGATCGGGTAGTTACTTGCCATCGCTTCCAACGAAGGATCTTGGAAAATCACGTATGGCGGTACGTTCAGACGTTTGGAGATTTTTTTCCGCAGGTCTTTCATAATGGAATACAGTACCGGATCGACGGCGCATGAGCCACCGCCGCGCACAGGCGTTTCATCGGGCGTATCGTCTTCTTCAAATTCATTGTCTTTGGTCAGTTTGAACGAGACCGGATTTTGCAGGTATTTTTTCCCTTCCGGCGTCAGTTTCAATAAGCCATAGTTTTCAATGTCTTTGTCTAAATAACCGGCGATCAGCGCTTGGCGAATAACGGCGTTCCACGTTTTTTCGTCTTCGTTTTTACCGGTTCCGAACATTTCCAAAGCGTCGTGTTCGTAGGATACGATTTCCGAGGTTTCTTTGCCTCTCAAAATGTTAATCACATGTTCTGCTTTAAATTTGTCTTTGATTGCTTCTACGGTTTCTAAAACCGAGATCAGTAGTTCTTTTGCTTCCACTTGTTTGTTAGGATTTAAACAGTTATCACAACATCCGCAATTTGCTTCTCTATAAGGTTCGCCGAAATAATGTAACAATACCTTTCGTCTGCATACGGCGGTTTCTGCATACGATTGGGTTTCTTCGAGCAGTTGTTTGCCGATTTCCTGTTCGGAGATGGGCTTTCCCTGCATGAATTTCTCTAATTTGAGCAAATCTTTGTATTCGTAAAACACGATACATTTGCCTTCGCCGCCATCGCGTCCGGCGCGTCCGGTTTCCTGATAGTAGCCTTCCAAGCTCTTGGGTATATCGTAATGGAGGACATAACGTACATCCGGCTTGTCGATGCCCATTCCGAAAGCGATGGTGGCGACGATGACGTTGATTTGTTCCATCAGAAATTTATCCTGATTTTCGGAGCGCACTTGTTGTTCCAATCCGGCGTGATAGGGCAGCGCACTGATGCCATTGATATTCAGCACTTTGGTCAGGTCTTCCACCGTTTTGCGTGCCAAACAGTAGATGATGCCCGATTTGCCTTCGTTGGCACGGATAAATTTGACGATTTCGCGGTCGATATCTTTGTTTTTATGTCGCACTTCGTAATACAGGTTGGGACGGTTGAAGGACGACTTAAACACTTTGGCGTCCATGATGCCCAGATTTTTCTGAATATCGTGCTGGACTTTCGGGGTTGCCGTAGCAGTCAAGGCGATCAGCGGGCGCCGCACTATTTTATCGATAATCGGACGAATACGCCGATATTCGGGGCGGAAATCGTGTCCCCATTCAGAGATACAATGCGCCTCGTCTATCGCATAAAACGAAACCGGCACCTGACGGAAAAATTCAATGTTTTCATCTTTCGTCAGCGATTCGGGGGCGACGTAGAGCAGTTTGGTTTTTCCTTCGACAATGTCGCTTTTCACCTGATCGATGGCGGCTCGATTCAACGACGAGTTGATAAAGTGGGCGATCCCATCTTCTTCGCTGAAATGCCGCATGGCATCTACCTGATTTTTCATCAGCGCAATCAGCGGCGAAATGATGATGGCTGTTCCTTCCGATAACAATGCAGGCAACTGATAGCACATAGATTTGCCGCCACCCGTCGGCATCAGCACGAAAGTGTCGTTGCCGTCTAATACATTGCGGATGATGGCTTCCTGATTTCCTTTGAACGTGTCGAAACCAAAATGCTTTTTCAATGCTTCTATTAAATAATCTTGTTGAGTCATTTTTTCTATAAAAGTTCTTCGCTAAAACAAAGGTATAGCTTTGTTTTGATATTATGCAAATTTTTCGGACTTTTTTTTTCAAAAAACCGCATTTTTTTTGTTTTTTGGGGGGGAAAGGGGGGTAGTAGGTAGTGATTAGTGGTTAGTGGTTAGTGGTTAGTGGTTAGTGGTTAGTGATTAGTTGATAGTGGTTAGTGAATAACCGCAAAGGCAAAGAAGGCAAGGAATCTTTCACCGGTACGATGCTACGCCGTATATCAAAACGTTAATTTCTCTTAATTTCCTGCAATTCGATAGTGGTTTGATTTTGCATCAATCGTATATAATATGTTGAGTGCAAAATAAGCCTCATTTTGAGATCATATAAATTTTGAATACACATGAAACACAAAAGAACGAAACTTATTACGCTTATGTTGCTGGTTTTCAGTCTGTCGCTATCGGCGCAGATCAGTTTGAACGTCAAGGAGGTACCGGTTCGTCAAGTGATGAAAACCATAGAAGAACAGAGCGATTACCGATTTTTCTACAACGAAAGCATGCCGGATCTGCAGAAAAAGATTTCGCTTGTTTTCACGGATGCGCCGGTTGCCGATGCGCTGAAAGATTTGTTTGCCAATACCGACATCAATTATCGGATCGAAGGAAAAACCGTTGTGTTGACCGCCAAAAGCAAGACCACACGCAACACGCCTGTCCGACCCGTCAAGGGGAAAGTTATCGACGAAACCGGCGAACCTGTTATGGGCGCTACCGTGCAAGTGAAAGGCACTGCAACGGGAGCGTTAACCGATTTGGACGGCAATTTTACGATTGCGGCGGCGACTTCCGATGTCCTGACCATTTCCTATTTGGGTTATAAAAATCAGGAAATCAAAAATCTGTCGGCGTATATGGACGGCGCTAACGCCTTGAATATCACCTTGCAGGACGAAAACAAATCTTTGGACGAATTGGTTGTCATCGGCTACGGTACGGTGAAAAAACGCGACCTCACCGGCGCTGTTTCGTCGGTCAAGGCAAGCGATTTGGATTTGGTTTCTACGCCTTCTATCGGACACGTTTTGCAGGGCAAAGCAGCCGGTTTGACGGTGGTGCAAAATAGCGCACAACCCGGCGGCGGCTTGGATATTCGGATTCGTGGCGCAGGCTCGGTCAATGCCAGCAACGAACCTCTGTACATCATCGACGGCTTGCCGATTGTTCGCGACGAAACGCCGCTGGGCAATACCGACCGCCTGAACATGGGGACGCAAGGCGTGCTGAATTTCCTGAATCCCAACGACATCGCCTCTATCGAAGTCTTAAAAGACGCTTCGACTACCGCTATCTACGGCGCACGAGCCGCCAATGGCGTGGTACTGATCACTACCAAACGCGGCGAGGAAGGCAAACCTGTCGTGAATTTTTCGTCATCGTTTGCCGTTCAGAAATACACCGATATTTACGACGTCTTTCATCTGAAAGAATGGATGAACATCAATAACCTCTCTTCGTGGGATTTTTGGCTGTTCAACAACGATGTCTATCCTTATGGCAACCGTACTTTGGACGAGGCAAACGCCCTCCCGAAGAACGGCGTCAAATATAAATTGCCTTACACCGACGCCGAGATTGAAGCGGCGGGCGAAGGCACCGACTGGGTCAGTTTGGTAACACGCGACGGAAGCGTTCAGCAATACAACGTCAGTATTCAGGGAGGCACAAAAGACTCCAAATATTCGCTGTCCGCCAATTATTACGACCACAACGGAATCATCAAAAATTCGCGGATGCAACGCTTTTCGGGGAAGGCAAGTTTAGACCAGACCTTGAGCAAAATATTCAAAACTTCGCTCGATATTGTCGCCTCACGATTGGACTACGACAATACGCCGCTGGGCGACGGACAATGGGAAAAATCGGGTTTGATTCGCGCCGCCGTGCAGATGGGTCCGCACATTGTCGCCAAATTAGACGACGGCTCGTATCCTATCAATCCGCAGTTGCCGACGCAGCCCAACCCTTATTCGTTGCTCGAAGTTACCGACCAAAGTATGACCGACCGGCTGATTGCCAATGTCAGCGTGATTGCCGAACCGTTGAAAGCGTTGATATTGAAAGCGCATGCGGGCATCAATCGTTCCGTCTATACGCGCAATACTTATATGCCGCAAACCACTTTGTATGGCGATTTGACGGACGGCATCGCAACGATGAATACGCGCAATATGGAGAATTATATTGCGGAACTGACGGCAAACTACAATTTCACCCTGTTTGAGGCGCACCGTTTCACGGCTTTGTTCGGACATTCGATCGAAAAATTCAAATCGAACGAACATAATCTCGGTAACAACGGATTCATCACCGACGGCTTTTTGTGGTACAATCTTGCCTCCGGCGAAGGCACCCGTGTCGTCGGATCGAGCGCCGGCGAAAACTTTATGGTGTCGTATTTTGGGCGTTTGAACTACAATTATCTCGGCAAATATATGTTGACGGCGACACTCCGACGCGATGGCGACAGCCGTTTGGCACGTAACTACAAATACGGCACTTTCCCTTCGATGGCTTTGGCTTGGAACATCGGCGAAGAACCGTTTATGGATTTCAGCGACAAATATTTGGATATGTTGAAACTGCGCCTCAGCTATGGGCAGACCGGCAATTCCGATGCGGCGGGAACGGCTTTTGCGGCGTATTATCCGCAGATTGCTTACGGAACTTACAGCAACGATCCGGTGGTCGGCGTCTTTCCTGCCCGTTTGGAAAATCCGGACCTGAAATGGGAAACTACCACCGAACTGAATGTCGGCTTGGACATCAGCTGGATCGGCGGACGCATCAATACCACTTTTGAATTTTATCATAAAGTGATCTCCGACTTGTTGAACTACAAGGAACTCAACTCTTTCCACGACATCAGCTCGGTCTTGGCAAATATCGGCAAAACGCAAAGTCGCGGTTTTGAGGCAACCATCAATACGCGCAATATTGTGGAAAAAGATTTTACATGGACGAGCGATTTTACGCTGACTACCTATCGCGACCGCTGGTTGGAACACACGCCCGACTGGAAACCCAGTGTCTATATGGGCGACACCGACCCGCTCCGTCCGATTTATTCCCGCATAGCAGTCGGCATTTTGCAAACCGACGATCCGAAACCGGCGGCGCAACCCGACCTGCGTCCGGGGCAAATCATCATCGCCGATATTGACGGTTATGTGCGCGACGCCGACGGCAATCCGGCAGTGGATGCCGACGGACGATTTCTGCGTACCGGTCAGCCGGATGGCATCATCGACGACGCCGACACCAAACTGATCGGCTCGCAAGATCCGGGTTTCGTGCTGGGATTGGGCAATCACCTGCGTTACAAAGATTTCGATCTCGGTTTTCATTTCTACGGGATGTTCGACCGGATGATGATCGATCCGACCCGCATCGCTTACGGCGTAACCCAAGAACCGATACAACAATACGGCTACAATGCTTTGAAAGACGTCTTGAACGTTTGGACGCCCGAAAATCCTTCGACGACGCATCCGAGTTCGTTCTACGGTTATTCGCAATACGGCGCCGGAGATTTCTTCTACGAAAAATCGTGGTTTATCCGTTTGCAGGACATCAGTTTCGGCTACACGCTGCCGAAAAACACACGCGCTTTGAGCAAAGTTTTGTCCGCGCTGCGCCTCCACATTGACGTCAATAATGTCTTTGTGATTACGCCCTACGGAGGTTTAGACCCTGAAACAGACGCTTATGCGGCAGCTTATCCCAACTCGCGCACCTTCACTTTCGGAGTGGATATTACTTTTTGAATGTTGAATTTATGAATGGAGAATTTTGAATTATGAATAAGAAAATGAAACACATAGTAATGATGGGGATAGCGGCGCTTATGTTGAACAGCTGTTACGATCTAACGCCGATCAATTATGCCGAAATCAATCCGTCGATTTTCCCGAAGTCGGAAAAAGATTTGCAAGCTTTGGTGATGTCGTGCTACTACCCGCTACGCGGCAGTTGGTGGGACGGCATCAATACGACCTCCGAAAAAGGACAAATGTATGTCAATGACTGTTGCACCGAAATCCTGACGGGAAAATTCGATGTGCAACTGCTCTGTTCCGATATGTCGTACAACGAAATGAGTACCGGCATCACTTGGTTTTATTACAAACGCGAAGAACCTTACGGCTACATCAATAAGATCAGCCGTTGTACGCTGGTAGCGGACGAGATTGCCAACAGCACGATGACGGAGGCGCAGAAAAATCGCTATATGGCGGAAGTGCGGTGCGCCCGCGCTTTTATGTCCTTCATTTTGTATGATATGTTTGGACCGTTGGTCATTGCGCCGCTCGAAGTTTTGAAAAATCCTTTGGACGAAAAGCCTTTGCCGCGCCTGTCGAACGACGAAATGGTGAAATTCATCGAAGACGATTTGCTGTTCGCCGCCGAACACCTGCCGATGCCCAAAGCGGCGGAATACGGACGGTTCAGCGCCGGTTTTGCCAATATGCTGCTGATTCGGCTCTATTTGCACGAAACGGTCAACGACAAGCATTATTACAATCTTGTCGATAGCCTTGCGCGGGAAATGATGAAACCGGCTTGGGGCTACAGTTTGGTGAGCAGCTATCCTTCGCTTTTTGAAGCCAAAGGACAGACGGCAGACAACCCCGAATACATTTTCGTCGTTCCCTGCTCGTATGAAGGATACAGCCAAAATCAATGGCACATGATGGTGATGCCGCCCAACATCGACGGTCCCGTCAAAGGCTGGCAAACCATACAAAGCACTTGGTATTTCTATGATTCGTTTGAAACCGCCGATACACGAAAGACGTATCTGATAGACAATTACACCGACGACAAAGGGCATTTGGTGAATCGTTCCGATCCGGGGGCGACGATGGATTTGGGTCCCATTCCGCAGAAATATGCAATGGACGCCGGAGTTGCCGCCAACAACGGTTACAGCGATTTGGATATTGTCCTTTATCGTTATGCCGACGTGCTGCTGTCGCTGTCGGAAGCGATTGTGATGAAACCGGGAGGCAGCCTGACGCAGGAAGCGGTGGATTTGATGAACACCATCCGCCGTCGCGCCGGATTGACCGACAAACTGTTGACCGATTTTCCGACCACAGAAGCTTTTATCGATCAGCTGCTCGTTGAACGCAGCCACGAGTTTTGGTGCGAAAGCGGTCAGTACCGCGCCGACCTGATTCGTTTCGATAAGCTCTACGACCGCGTGATGTTGCTGAACAACAATGTGGCGCCTTATGCAAGCAAAGAAAAATACCTTTTCCCGCTGCCGCTGTCGGTGATTGTGGATGGAAAAGGATTGGTCTTACAAAATCCGGGATACAGTAATTAGTGGTTAGTGATTAGTGATTAGTGGTTAGTTAGGGATTAAATGAATATGAAACAGTTGTTATTTGGAATATGGATGATCTGCGGGCTGACTGCCTGCAATGGAACCGACCATAAGGAGTCGGACAAAGATGGCGCTTTGCTGACGGTCAATTATACGCTCAGTGATGCAATGTTTTCCAACCCGGAACGCGGTTTTTACCGTTATACGGAAAGCCGCCCCGGAACGTCGCCTACGCCCTTGAACGAGAGTACGTTGAGGTCGTATCGTGAAAACAATATCTCGCTGATCTATCGGATCTATTATCTGAAAGATTTCAAAAATAAAGAGATTTCGGCACAGGCATTGGAACAGATGGATGCGGATATGGCAGTTTTACGCGCTGCCGGTTTGAAATGTGTTCTGCGCTTTGCTTATTCGAGCAGCGAGAATGAAGCCGATGCGCCTTTGGACATTGTCTTGCAGCATTTGGAACAGCTGAAACCGGTCTTTGAGAAAAATGCTGATGTGATTGCCGTCTTGCAAGCGGGATTTATCGGGGCGTGGGGTGAATGGTATTATTCGTCGAACAATCTGAAAACGCCCGGCATCCGCGCTACCATCCTCAATAAAATGTTAGACGTCTTGCCCGCCCGACGGATGATTCAAGTGCGCACACCTGCCTATAAAACGGAATATATCCAGCGGAAAACGCCGGTCAACAGTACGGACGCTTTCACCGGAACGAAGGCATCGCGAATCGGTCATCACAACGATTGCTTTTTGGCGAGCGCGACCGACTACGGCACTTACAGCTCCGACATCGCCGCCGAAAAAGCCTACATCGCCGCCGAAGGCGTCTATTTGCCGGTGGGCGGCGAAACCTGCCCTCCCGATGGCGTCGATCCTGCCGATTGTGCCAAAGCAGAAGGCGAAATGCGTCAATTGCGCTGGAGTTTTCTCAATGAAGATTATTACAAAGGCGTCAATAATCAATGGATAACTTTGGGTTGCATGGATAACATCATCCGCGAACTCGGCTACCGTTTCAGCCTGCAAAAAGGCGTTTTCTCCGAAAAAGCGGCTGCCGGAGGCGAAATGAAAATCGAACTCACACTGACCAATCTGGGCTATGCCTGCCCCTATAATCCGCGCAAGATGGAATTTGTGCTGCGCCATCAGACCACCGGCGAACGCTATATCGCCGAAGTTAAAGACGACCCGCGTTTCTGGAAACCGAAAATTCCGGTAACGCTGACTTTCTCTCTCGGACTGCCGGACGATCTGCCCGACGGCGATTACGAACTCTTGCTGAATCTGCCCGACCCCGAAGCCACGCTCTATCAGCGACCGGAATATGCCATTCGTTTGGCAAACGAAGACGTCTGGGAGGCGACGACCGGCTACAACAATTTACAGCACCGATTGCGGGTGGAAGGCAAAGCAAAGTCTCCTTATCAGGGCGAAACCATTTTTCAAAAGAAATAGAAATCAACTAAATATAGTATTAATCATTTTAAAAATTATGTTATCATGAAGAAGTTATTTTCAAGTCTTATGTTAGCGGGCATGTTTTGCTCGATGTTGTGTTTGTGGTCATGCGGCGACGATGACCCTGTGAATACCGGTTCCGGCGACAAACCGGAAATCAAGGATTTGGCGGTTAGTCCGTCCTCTTCCGTAGCTTATGGCGATGTATTAACTTTGACGGGCGCTTTGAGCGATGCTACCGGATTGCGCTCTTATACCGTCAAATTCAGCAATGCGGCTGGCGCTATTTGGGAAACCACCAATATGCTGACCGGCAAAACGAGTAATCTGAATTACAGCGTAGTGTTGCCTTTGCCGAAAAATGCGACGGCGGGCAACGTCAGTATCAGTTTTACGCTGAAAAACACCGGATCAGGCTCCGCAACTGAGGAACTGACCGTGAGCGGCGTAACCGTCCCGACTTTTACAAGTCTGTATTTTGTCGTGGGGAACAAAGTCTATACGCTGACGCCGGACGCCGAAGGCAATTTTGTCTATGACGGCTTGGTTCCCGCCAATTCGGTCGGAAAAATCTATGTCAATTCCGACAAGAGCGGATTGTATTGGGGACAGGCTTCCGGCGCTATCGCTTCGATGGCTGACGGCGACCTCTCGACCGGAAATACCGAAGAAAAAAACCTCAAAATCAGTTTCAATCCGGTAACGTTTGAATTTACGGTTTCCGATTCGGAAGAAGTCTGGACAGCCAGCGATGCCGACCCAATCTACATTTTGGGCGACATTTCAGGACACTGGGCAGACGGTAATATTTCCGATGAACGCGCCAAAATGAAAATGACCGGCTATGTCTCCGGTGTGAAAAAATACTGGACTTGGACGCCTCCATCCTCCGGTACGGGCGACCCCATCGACGATATGTGGGGCAACATTAATCCGGGATCGTTCCGCTTCAAACTCGGCGGTCAGGAGAAATACGTCCTCTATCAGGGTGGCGTCATTACGGTTGGCACGAGCAACGACGAGTCGGCAAGTTTCCAAACTTCGGCAGGCGGTCCGCTGACGATCAAGCTGTTCTACGACGGCGCCAACTACACCAAAGTTACTTTGGAAAATGAAGTCCGCTCGCTCGAATTTTTGGCAGACGGCAGCATCAACATCAATGGCGCTCCGGCTCCTACGGCAATCACTTTTGCCAATGCTCCCTTGAGCAAGAAATCAGGTAGCCTCTATGTTTACGAAGGCACGGTAGAACTGACCAATGGCGCATCGTTCACCGCTTCGGGCGCAGATTTGGCAACGGCAAATCCCGACCCCGACCTCTTCTCCGGCAATGGCAATACCACTTGGAAAGTCGAAGGTCCGACCGGTACTTACACCATCCGTATTGACCCGTTTGCATCCACCATTTATGCCTGCAACCAAGCCGGTTATCCTACGGTCATCTATATGGACGGCTGGAGCTGGGCAAAATTTGAAAGCGATCCCAGCATCGTTTGGAATCCCGAAGCTTATCTCTGCCTCTATCGCACCGATCCCACCAAGCAAGTCTATGAAGCAACTTTCTATAACAATGGTTGGAGCGGCGACGTGAAATTCTTTACGCAGCATCTCGCTACACCCGACTACGGCAAATACATCATCAATCAGAAGTATTTCGATGGCGTAGTAGCAGCAGGCGACGGGCTGACAATCCCTGCGGCAGCCGGCTATTTCAAAGTAACGGTTGATCTGAAAGATGGCTTTACCTACGATACCACCGTTGACGACAACGGCTATTTCGGATTGGTACAGAACACTGCCGGTCAAAAATATACCGTAACTTTTACCGCACAATAAACATAAGCATTTTTAGAAGAAGAGGCTGTCTCAAAAGGTGAAAAAACCGCATCATTCCGGCGAAACGTAAATTGAGACAGCCTCTTTTTTTCGTAAAAGTGCAAATAGCGGATAAGAATTTTAATGCAAAAATCATGACATCTGTAATTCACAAGCGATTGGAGTCGTTAGACATTTTGCGCGGCTTCGACCTGTTTTGCCTCGTCGGATTAGAAACACTGATACATTCCTTGCGCAGCGCGATTCATACCCCCTTCTATGATTCAATAGTGCATCACTATTTCGACCATATCGAATGGGCGGGTTTCTCCGCTTGGGATTTGGTGATGCCGCTGTTTATGTTTATGGCGGGCGTTTCGATGCCTTTCGCTTTCGGCAAGTACGCCGATAAGAAGTTGCTCTATCGGCGAATCGTAAAGCGGGTGCTGTTGCTGTGGGTCTTCGGTATGATCTGTCAGGGCAATTTGTTGGCTTTAGACCCGCAACACGTCTATCTGTATTCAAATACTTTACAGGCTATTGCAATGGGCTATCTGATTGCGGCTTTGCTGCTGCTGCATACGCGCAAAACGGTGCAGGTAACGGTCGCCGTCGCTCTGCTGTTGCTGTATTGGGCGGCAATGGAATGGGGCAACATCGGCGGCTACGGCGGCGGTGATTATACGCCCGACGCCAATCTTGCAGAAGGAATCGACCGCCTTGTTCTCGGACGTTTCCGCGATATGGCGCAAGTTCGCGACGGAGTAGTGGTCTTTGCCGAATATTACCGTTATACTTGGATTTTGAGCAGCCTGACCTTCGGTGTTACCGTGCTGACGGGCGTTTTTGCCGGCGATATTTTGAGAAATCAGACCTTGTCGTCGAAAAACAAAGTCGTTCTGCTGACTGCTATCGGCGCATTGATGTTGGCAACCGCTTGGATTTGGGATTTTCGCCTGCCAATCATCAAAAAAATATGGACAAGTTCGATGGTGATGCTTAGTAGCGGCTACTGTTTCCTCCTGATGGCGCTGTTTTATTGGTGGATTGACCACAAAGGACATCGGCGCGGACTGCAATGGCTGAAAGTCTATGGCAAAAATTCCATTGTGGCGTATATGCTGGCGATGACCATACGGTTCGGTTGCATCAGCGAATCGGTGTTTTTCGGCTTGAAACAATACATCGGCGACTATTATTCTGCCTTGATTGCCGCCTCAAACGCGGTGATTATCTATCTGATTTTATATACCTTATATAAAAAGAAACTGTTTTTGAGAGTATAAATTTATGAAGAAAAAAATGATTATCGGGATTGCAGCCCTTTTAAGTAACTTTGTCGGACAACTTTTCGGACAAAATGTTTTGGAATTGCCTTTGCAACAAGGCGAAAAAGTTTGGGCAGGTGTTGTCCGCGAAGGTGAAATGGCTCCTTATGATGCAGGTTACAGCATTGATTTCTACGGCGATAACAAAGCCAATCAGATGCAGCCGCTCATGCTTACAAGCGCCGGACAATATGTCTGGAGCGAAAACCCTTTCCGCTTTGAAATACAAACGGACAAAATTCGCCTCATCGACCCTTACGGCACACTGACGACGGGCAAAGCGGGCAAAACTTTGGCAGAGGCGCAACGCTATGTCTCCCAACGCTTTTTCAAGGCGAGCGGCTTCTTGCCCGATACGCTGTTCTTCACCGCACCGCAATACAATACTTGGATCGAATTGAACTATCATCAAAATCAAGCCGACGTTCTCAAATATGCCCACGCGATTATCGACAACGGTTTGCCGGCGGGCGTGTTTATGATTGACGACACTTGGCAGGAAGATTACGGAGTGTGGGATTTTCACCCCGGACGTTTTCCGCAGCCCAAAGCCATGATCGACGAGCTGCACGGCTTGGGTTTCAAAGTGATGGTGTGGATTTGTCCTTTTGTCAGTGCCGACCAAAAACTGCTGTGGTACGAACTGAAGGGCAAAAAGGCGTTCTTGCAGGAGAAAAAGACCGCTGCCGATACTTATGAAACGGTGGATAACCCGATCATGATTCCTTGGTGGAACGGCGTTTCGGCAGAACTCGACCTTTCCAGTTCGGAAGCGGTTGATTGGCTCAATCGGCAGTTAGACCGTTTGGTCGCCGATTACGGTATAGACGGTTTCAAATTCGACGCTGCCGATTTCGGTTTTTATCCCAACAATTCGTTGAGCAAAGGCAATATCACGCCCAACGAACAGAGCGAACGCTATGCCCGAATCGGCTTGCGTTTCCCGTTCAATGAATATCGCGCCTGCTGGAAAATGGGCGGGCAACCGCTGGTGCAACGCTTGCAGGACAAAGCGCACTCGTGGGAAGATCTGCGTGTCTTGATTCCGCAAATCATCGTTCAGGGGCTTGTCGGCTACACTTTTTGCTGTCCCGATATGATTGGCGGCGGCTGGCTGTCCACCTTTGAAAACGACGCCAACATCGACCAGGATCTGATCGTGCGTTCCGCTCAATGTTCGGCGCTCTTGCCGATGATGCAGTTCTCGGTAGCCCCCTGGCGGATTTTAGATGCGACGCATTTTGCAGCGGTACAACAAGCGGTGGCTTTGCGGACTCGGTTTGCACCACTGATTCTGCAATTAGCCCATACATCAGCGCAAATCGGCGAACCCATCGTCAAAAATATGGAATTTGTTTTCCCACATTGCGGCTACGAAAAAATCACCGATCAGTTTATGTTGGGCGATTCGATTTTAGTAGCGCCGATGCTCGACAGCGGAACCGTCCGCCAAGTAGTGCTGCCCGCCGGAAAATGGCGCTCCGACGACGGCAAAATCTACAAAGGCGGCAAAACCTACACCATCACCGTCCCGCTCAATCGGCTGCCTTACTTTGTTCTTGTCTGAACCGTCATTCCGGCAAATCCGCAATCCCCTGCTAATTGAGTATGAGTTGCTAAAATGATAAATTTACGCAACAATTGTTTGTCTCCCCAAAAATCACTACCTTTGCGCAATATTTTGAAACACAATGAAAACCGCCATTATTTACATCTCAAAGCACGGGACAACCGAAAAAGTTGCGCGAATGATTGCCGAAAAATTGTCGGACAGCCACGTGTCGCTCGTCGATTTGAACGACAACAAAATGCCCGATTTGACGGCGTTTGACGCATACATTTTGGGTACGCCCATTTACGCAGGAAATCCGCAGAAAGCAATGCAACATTTTTGCAATAAAAATGCGGACGTTTTGACACAGAAGCCGTTAGCACTCTTTGTTTGCGGAATGGAAGAAAACGGCGACAAACAGCAGCAGGAATTGGCAAATGCTTTCCCTGAAAATGTTTGCCAAAAAGCCGTTTCCAAGCAGTTTTTGGGAGGCGAATTTTTGTTTGAAAAAATGAATTTCTTTGAAAAAATGATTATCAAGAAAATTGCAAAAACGGACAAAAATGTTTCCGCAATTAAGGAAGAAAATATTGATAAATTAGTCAGCGAGTTTCAACAAAAATAGAAAAAGATGGGTAAATCAATCATCAAATCCGAAACAACTGTTCCAAAAGTCGAAACGCAACTTTACAGCGACGTCTGCTCGCTGATAGAGAACACGCGCGGACGGGTAGCAACCACCGTCAATGCCGAAATCATTATGCTCAACTGGCAAATCGGCGTGCGCATCAAGAACGACGTGCTGTTCAATCAGAGGGCGGAATATGGGAAACAAATGGTTAAAAATCTGGCTGTTAAACTAACTGAAAGGTACGGTAAAGGCTGGGGCGACCGAAAACTACTACATTGTATACGCAGTGCGTATACTTTTTCGGAAGAGCAAATTGTATACGCAGTGCGTACACAATTCACTTGGACGCATTTGCGCTCTCTAATGTTCATTGACAACGAGTTGAAACGCGAATTTTACATTGAAATGTGCCGCCTCGAACACTGGGACACGCGCACACTTGATGAGAAAATCGACTGCGCAAAGAGGGCGAAGAATCGCCTATCGGCTTAATCCTTTGCAGCGAAGGCAATACGGAACATATTGAATATCTGATGCTTGACGAAAGCAACATCAAAGTGGCGCAGTATTACACGCTGTTGCCCGACAAAAAACTGCTGGCTGAAAAACTCCACAAAGCAATCGCGATAGCACGTGAAAATTTTGAAGAAAAGAAAAAAAGATGAAAGCAGAATGAATCACATCATCGGCTTCGTGTTTTTGATTTGTGCGGTCTATTCTATTTTTAAGAAATAAATAAAACGACATTCCCTCTCTGTGTGTATTTTGAAAAAATTTATGTACCTTTGCAGCGCAAAAAAAGTATAAGTATTTATGTCGAATAGCACCCCAAAAAACTACGGATTCGTAGTCGCAAACAACGAGGAAGAGGCAAGAGCGAAAATCATCGCCAAATTCCCCGAACTGAAAGATAAAAAATTCACGCTCCGTCAGGATGAAGATTG